>SKNP01000337.1 GCA_007120485.1 Nitriliruptoraceae bacterium | reverse complement strand
TCGGACGCGACGTCGTCGACGGGCGGACGCCAGTCGACCGCGATCGTGTCGACGCCCTGGTCGCGGAGGGTGTGCTCGAACAGCTCGACCCCGGCGGTGATCACCGTCGGTGGGCCGTCGAGCAGGCCGCCCAGGGGCGAGCCGGTGGTCGCAGGGTCAGCGCTCACGATGCGCTCCTGTCGTCGCGGGAAGCGGGGGGCGTCGGTGGCTCAGAGGTCGGTCGGTGGGGCCGGCGCTGGCGTGGCTGGACGGTCGACGCGTCTTCACGTTCGGCCGAGCACGCGCAGCGCGGCACGGGCGGCGTCGGCGTTGGAGACGGTCACGTACGCGCCGGCCTCGGCGAGCGCGGCCGCCTGCCGGTCGCGGCCCTGCGGGTCGCCGACCGTGCCGCAGAGCGACACGACGACGTCCAGCTCGCGGCCAGCGTCCGCGGCCGTGCGGGTCGCCTGCGCGATCGCGGGCGCCAGCTCCCCGGCCGGGTCGGCGTGCGCGCCGTGGCCGAGGACGACGTCCAGCAGCAGCACGCGGGTGTCGTCGCGCCCGGCCTCCGCCTCGATGCGCTCGAGCCGCAGCTGCTGGTCGATCATGGGGTGCGGGCGGCCGCGGGTGTACTCGTCCTCGCCGAGATCGAGCAGGACGTGCCCGTCGGCGGTCAGCTCGCCGTCCAGCCGCTGCTGCGGGTCACCGGTGATGTTGGAGGCCACCGGACCCAGAGCGGCCTCGGCCAGGATCAGGGCCTCCGCGCACAGGGTCCCGCCGGCGAACAGCCCGACCAACCGACCGTCCTGCCCGCTCGCGGCCGGAGCCTCGCCCCACGTCGCCCACGACGGCACGTCGCGACCGAGCGCTTGCACGGCCGATGCGGCGACGCCGGCCAGGTCGTCCTCGGTCGGGCCGAGCAGCCCGAACACCACCGGGGTGGACAGCCCCCCGGCGACCTCGCGGACGGTGGCGCCGACCGCCTCGTCCGGCGGCTTGGACAGCAACACGATCAGCTCGGTAGCGGGGTCCTCGTCCAACGCCCGCAGTGCCTGCACGGTCGACGCCCCACCGACGGCGGACTTGAGGTCGCGACCGCCGACGCCCAGCACATGGGACACGCCGACACCGGCGTCGTCGAGCAGCGAGCTGAGCTGCTGCGCGCCGGTCCCCGACGCCGCGACGATGCCGACCGGTCCCGGCGCGACGACGTTGGCGAAGCCCAGTCCGACGCCGGAGACGATCGCGGTGCCGGCGTCCGGTCCCATCACCAGCAGCCCCGCGGCGGCGGCTTCCCGCTTGAGGGCGACCTCGTGCTCCACGGCGACGTTGTCACTGAACAGCATCACGTGCGTGCCGGTCCGAAGCGCGTCCAGCGCCTCCACGTAGGCGTGCTCGCCGGGCGTGGAGATCAGCGCCAGCTGCCCTCCGAACGCGGCCGCTTCACGGACGGTGCGCGGTGTCGGAGCGTCACCGAAGCTGCCCGCATCGGCTCCGCCGGAGGCGGCCGCCAGCGCGGCCGACAGCTCGCCCAGGGCCGCGTCCAAAGCGGTGTCGTCCGAGGCCCGGATCGCGACCAGCAGGTCGTTGGGGCCGGCGTCGGGCCGCTCGAACCCCATCCCGTCGAGCAGGTCGAGGTTGAGCTCGGTGGCCATCGCCACCAGCGCCGTCTCGACCCCGTCGGTGTCGCTGACGCGGCGACTGACCTGCATCAGGCTGACGGAGTCGGCGTAGGCGCCGGTTCGGACGTCGAGGTGGTCGACCATCACGTTTCCTCGTCATCGGTCGGTGGGTTCGGGGGGCGGGTGGGCGCCGGTCGCGGTCAGGCGGGTACCAGGCTCCCACGGTGCGCGAGTTGGTCGGCGGCCGCCAGCAGGCCGATGGCCAGGTCACGCCCGGAGGTCGAGCCGACGGCGAGCAGCCGCTCGGTCGCGGCCGCCAGGTCGGTCCTGGCCGGCGCCGCCGCCAGCATGGGCACCTCGGGCCGGACCGTGGTCGCGGATGCCGCGGTCGACCCAGGGGCCGCGAGCGCCTGCAGCAGCTCGCCAGCGGGAGCGGCGACCTCACCACGGGTGGCGTGATCGAGCAGGGCGAGCGACACGTCGGTCGTCCGCCCCTTCGCCTGACGGCGCAGGTCCGGGCCGACCGCGTCGAGCGTCGCCGCCAGCGGCGCCCCGTCGCCGACCGCGGACGCCAGCGTCCGTAGGCCGGCGAGCACGCCGGCCAGCACGTCATCACCGGACGGGGTGAGGCCGGGACCGCGCCCGATCAGCTCGGAGGCGGTGGCGCGCACCACGTCGACGTCGTCAGCGACGAGGGCGGCGGCGACGGTCACCGCCGGCGTGACCAGCTCGGCGGGGAGCGGACCGGTGCGCTGCTCCAGGTGGGTGCGCAGGGCGGCACTCGCCGTGGCGAGGTGGGCGGGGTCGATGGCCGGCAGGCTCGGCACCGCAGCGCGCCACCGGGCCGGGCGGTAGACGGCATCGCCCAGTGCGAGCGTCCCGTGGCCGATACGGCCGGCCTGCCCCCGGTGCAGGCACGCGAACGGACGGGCGGTGTGGTGGTCGGGGACGACGAGGGCGTTCGGATGCACGACCCCGTCGCTGGCAACCAGCGTGACCAGCGGCGAGGGCGCGTCCGAGGGGACGTCGGCGACCACCTCGACGTACACCGCGTGCGGGAACACGGCCAGGACCCGGACGTCGCGCACCGGCCCGAGCAGCAGCTCACGGGTGGGGAGGCTGGCGACGATGGGGGTCATGGCCGGACCCGGGTCCCGGTGTGGCCGTCGACGGCCTCGCGGGCCCGGTTGAGGTCCGCGATCACCGAGCGGCCGCTCGTGCGTTCCACGAAGCGGCAGGCGGCCTCGACCTTCGGACCCATGGACCCGGCCCGGAAGTGACCGGCGGCCTGGTGGTCGCGCAGCTCGCTGACGGCGACCTCCTCGAGCCAGCGCTCCTCGTCGGTCCCGTACCCGATGGCCACGCCAGCGACGTCGGTGAGGATCACGAACGTCCCGGCACCGAGCTCCTCCGCGAGCCGGGCTCCGGCGAGGTCCTTGTCGATCACGGCCTCGACCCCACGCAGGGGTTCGTCGACGCCGGCGACGACCGGGATGCCGCCGCCGCCGTTGGCGACGACGATGGCGCCGTCGTCGAGCAGCAGCTGGACGGCCTCACGATCGAGGCTCTCACGCGGCTCCGGGGACGGCACGACGCGACGCCAACCGCGGTCGGGCACCTGGGTGTAGGCCTGGCCCAGCGCCTGGCGGCGCGCGACCTCGTCCGCGTCGTCGAGGTAGGGGCCGATCGGCTTGGAGGGCTCGTCCCACGCCGGGTCATCGAGCTCGACACGGACACGGCTGACGACGGGGACGACGGGACGCTCGATCCCCCGGCGCTCGAGCTCGTAGCCGAGCGTGTCGGCGATCGTGAAGCCGATCGTGGCCTGGGTCTGGGCGACGCACCAGTCGAGCGGGACCGGGGGCACCACGTCACGGGCGAGTTCGTTCTTGATCAGGACGTTGCCGACCTGCGGTCCGTTGCCGTGGGTCACCACGAGCCGGTCCAGGCCGGCCTCGACCAGCTCGGCGACCTGCATCATCGTGCGATGGAGGTTCTCGGTCTGCTCCGCGGCGGTGCCGGCGCCACCGGCCGGTGAGATGGCGTTGCCGCCGAGCGCGACGACCGTCGGTACCGACACTGGGACCCCCTGCCTCGTTGCTGGTCTCCCCCACGCTAGGGCCGTTGCGCACGCGCCGCCTTGGCAACTGCCGCCGATGGACCACCGGCGTCCTCGGCAGACCCTGCCGCAGGGACGGCGGGCTGCCGGGCCGGTCCCGGCGCCGGAGCGCGGCTGAGGACGGGTCGGGCCGCGCCGTCACCGGCGCGGCCCGACCCGCTGTTGCCCTCGTGCGGTGCGGTCAGCTCACTCGTCGTCGCGCACGTCCTGCCGCCCGGGGAGGTCCTGCGGGCGCACGACCTCGTCGTAGGTGCCGATCCCGCGCTCCTGCGGGGTGCCCGGGATCAGGTTGTCGAGCAGGATGCCGAGCACCGCGGCCGTGGCGATCGAGTTCGACAGGATCGAGGTGAGGAACGTGGTCGCCCACTCGATGCCGAAGAACGAGAACTCGGCCGCGGCTTCGGTCCCGAAGAACGCCGGGAACGCCAAGCCACCGAACAGCAGGAACCCGACGATCATCAGGTTGCGCTGCGAGTCCATGTCGGCACGACGCAGGTTGGACAGCCCGACGGCGGTGATCAGCCCGAACAGCGCCAGGTAGACGCCGCCGACGACCGGGACGGGGATCGTGGCGACCACGGCACCGATCGGCGCCACCAGCCCGAGGATGATCAACGCGCCGGCTCCGAAGAGGACCACGACCCGGCTCGCGACCTTGGTGAGGCCGACCAGCCCGATGTTCTCCGAGTACGAGGTCGAGGAGAACCCACCGAACACACCGGTCAGCGCGCAGCCGATGCCCTCAGCGCCGAGGCCCTTGTTGATCGTCTTCGAGGACGGGTCACCAGCGCCGGCGATCCGCGAGATCGCGTGGTAGTCACCGAACGACTCGATCGAGGACGCCAGGTAGGCCGCCAGGATCGCGATGATGAACCCGAAGTCGAAGATCGGCGTACCCCACGGGAAGATGAGCCCGCCACCGCCGACCTCGAACCCGCGGAACCATGGCGACTCGCCGACCGCGGCGAAACTGACCGCCGCGTCCGACCCCTCCTCGATCAGGCCGGTCGCCGTGCCCAGCAACGCGATCAGGTAGGCCGCGATGATCGCCAGCAGGATCGGGAACAGCGAGAACATCCGCACCTTCGGTGCGAGGATGAGCCCGAACACGAAGATCAGCACCAGCGTGACCACCGCCAGGCCCCAACTGCCTGACGCGTTGTCGGCCGCGGCCCCGAACAGGCTCAGGCCCACCAGGGCGATCACCGGCCCGATCGTGATCGGCGTGATGAACCGCCGCAGCACGCCCATCAACCCGGCGTAGCCGACGATCAACGGCAGCAACGCACCGACGATCACCATCCCGGCGATCACCTGCATGCCTTCGGCGCCCTGGTACACGCCGGCGATCGCGAAGAACGGCCCCAGGAAGGCGAACGACACGCCCTGGACGATCGGCAGTCTGGTTCCGATGGTGACCTGGAGGATGGTCGCGACACCGGAGGCGATGAACACCGAGCTGATCAGGATGGCCAGGTTCGGTCCCGTCAGATCCAGCGCGCCACCGATCAGGAACGGCACCGCGATCGTGGCACCGAACATGGTCAGGACGTGCTGGAGCCCGAGACCGACCGCCTTGGGGATCGGTTTCGGGACGTCGTCCAGCCCGTAGTTCAACTCCGTCATCGAAGGACCACTACTCATCGTTGCTCCCCTCCCCGGCCTCGAGGCCTGGGTCTTGGTGTGGACGCCGTCGGGCGGCGTCTGACGCATCGCGGTTGCCGGGCTCGGCTCTCCCACCCAGTGCCCGCCCCGTGCTGCTCCGCCAGGAACGGCCGGACGGTGTCCGTCCGACCACCGGGGGCAGCCTAGGGAGCCGGTGCCTCCGACGTCGCTGGCAGAGGTTGACGACCGCTGCTGGCAGTTTCTGTCAACCACCGGTACGGCGCGGACGTTCGTGTGCCCCGCGACCTGCGGTCGCGGGGCACACGAAGCGGAGACCGACCGTCTCGGCGAGGAGACGGCCGGCCTGGCTGATCGCTCAGTCCGCTCGGACGATCGCGGCGACCGGGCCACCGCCGAGAGGCCCCTGGTGCAGGGCCGCCACCGAGACGAACACCGCGGAGTCCCCGATCGTGGCCGCGGCGACGCCACCGACCGCACCCTTGAGCTGACGGTGATGGTGGACGTCCGAGTCGTCCAACGGCAGCTGACGGCGCCCGCGCAACGTCCCGCGCGGGTCCGCCTCGCACTTCATGAACACGTTGACCAGCCGGTCGTCGAGGTCGGTGTGGTGCGGCCGTTCCGGTAGCTCCAGCCCCGCCGAACGGATGGCATCCCAGATGCCGTCCTGGTCGAGCGCGTCCTTCATCTCCGCATGGCCGGCCCGGTAGCGGCTCTTCGCTCCCGGAGCGTTGCCGACGACCACGATCTGGGCCCGGTCGAGCTCGACGCCGGAAGAGCACGAGGCGACCGCGGAGTACAGGTCGTGGTTCTTGCCGATCTCCTCGGGCTCGGGCACCCGGTCGATCTCGCCGAGCGCGTAGGCGATGCCCAGCCCGGTCGTGCCGTTCGAGATGTCCATCGAGAACAGCGTGTCCTCGGTGTAGACGGTCTCGCCCCGGGCATGCGCGTCCGCGATGGTGTCCTGAACCAGCAGCGGCGTCTTCGTCTGGACGTAGTGGACGTCCGCCACGTCGTCGATGCCGGCCTCCGCCATCGCCGCCTTCACGCCCTCGGCGACCTTCTCGACCATCGCCGGCCGCCCGATGTCCTCCGGCAGCAGCACCTCCGACATGGCGATACCGACCGACAGACGCTTGTCGTCGGTGTCGTCGCCCTTGTCCTCACCGACCTTGGCGAAGACGGTCGCGTGCGGCGTGATGACCCCATCACAACCGCCCGACCAGGCCATCGGGATCTGCTTGACCTCGTCCTCGCTGCGCGTGCCCTTGTCGAGCAGCACCCCGCGGAACGCCTGATCGGAGAGGATGCGCGTGTAGTCGTTGACACCACCGTTGCCCTCGGTCTTGCCGATGACGGCGATGACCTCGTCGGCGGCGAACACGCCCTGGTCGATCAACTCGGCCAGACCGGATGCGTCGCTGACACTCTTGATCTCGACCTTGCGGACCTCGAACGGCATGGGGCTCCCTCGCGTGGCTGGCGGGTGATCGTCGGTGCGCGGGCCGGCGCGGCGGCAACGGTCGCGACCGTGGGCCTCCAACCTAACGGGTCGACCGGTGCGTGCTCCATGTGGAGTTCGAACGACGGGACCCGGGTATCGCTAGCATCACCTGCCAATCCACGGTCACCATCCGTCACATCGAGGACCCGTGTCCGACACCGTGCCCACCGCCGAACCGACCGGGAGGACCTCGGTGACCGACGGCTCGAGCGCCACCGGCTCGACCGGTGACCGGGGGCCGAGCGCATCGACCCTCGAGGAGGTCCTCGCCGCCCGGTCGCTCACCACCGCCCGGGTCCTGGCAGGCGGGGCTGGCCTCCAGCGCCGGGTCGAACGGCTCAACGTCATGGAGGTCCCCGACATCCTGCCGTGGGTCAAGCCCCACGAGTTCCTGCTGACCACCGCCTACCCCTTGCGGGAACAGGCCGACGCGCTTCCGGGGCTGCTCCGTGACCTCGATGATGCCGGGCTCGCCGGTGTCGGGGTCAAGCTGGGTCGCTACCTCGACGAGCCGCCCGACACCGCCCTGGAGGTGGCCGAGGAACGCGGCTTCCCGCTGATCCAGCTGCCCGACGACGTCGGGTTCGACGAGATCCTCAACGAGGTCCTCACCGGTATCCTCAACCGCCAGGCCCAGGCACTCGCCCGCTCGGAGCGGATCCACAACGCCTTCCTGCAGCTCGTGCTGCGCGGCCACGGCCTCCCGGAGATCGTCCACGACCTGGCCGACCTGGTCGATGCACCCGCCGCGATCGTCGGCACCGACGGCCGGATCCTGGCCAGCGCCCGGTTGGAGGGCCTCAGCGACCCGCTTCCGACCGAGCTGACCCTCAGCGGGACCCGGGTCCGGCTCGACGGCACCGAGCTCGCGGTGGCCACAGCACCGATCGTCGCGGGGTTGCGCGAGCACGGTCACGTCGTCGCGTTCCCGGGGCAGGCCGGACCGACCGCCGACGTCCAGGCGCTGGAGACCGCGGCGACCGTGGCGGCGCTGACACTGACCAAGCAGCTCGAGGTCCAGGCCGTCGAGGACAAGTACCGCTCCGATCTCATGCACGACCTGCTCCGGGAGGTCGACGATCCCGACGATGCGCGACGGCGTGCGGCCGGGTTCGGGTGGGACCTCGACCGCACGCTGATCGTGCTGGTCCTGCGGCTCGACGAGCCCGCGGAACTGGTGCTGCCGGACGAGATCACGCGGCGGCCACCGCTGGCCGCCACCGTCCGTCGCGCGGTGCTCGAGCGCGACCCGGCCGCGGCGATCGTGCGCTTCAGCCACGAGGTGGTGATCCTCACCGCCGCGTTCGATGTACCGGACGGGCGCGACGAGTCGCGCCGGTTCGTGCGACGACTGGCCGCGGAGGCGATGGCTGCCGCCGGCGGGTCGGTGTCCGCGGGGCTCTCCCGCCCCGTCGAGCACGTCACCGGCATCGCCACCGCCTACGAGCAAGCGGGCCGCGCCCTGAGCATCGGCCGCAAGATCCACGGTCCTGGTGGCGTCGTCCACTTCGACGACCTGGGCGCCTACCGGTTGCTGTCGCTGGTCGAGGACAAGGACGAGCTGCGATCCTTCGTCACCGAGACGCTCGGGGAACTCGCCGGCGAGGACGAGACCGCGAGCGACCTGCGGCACACCCTGTCGGTCCTGTTGGACACCGGGGGCAACGTCGCCGAGGCCGCTCGGCGGCTGCACTTCCACTACAACACGCTGCGCTACCGCATCGACAAGCTCGAGGGCCACGTCGGCCCGTTCATGACCGACGCCCGGACGCGGCTGGACGTGCAGTTGGCCCTGCTCGTGCTGGAGATGCGTGGGCTGGAACCCCGCGGATGACCCTCCGGTGGTGCTCCACCCTCAGCTCAGCAGGGTGATGCGACCTTCGCCGTAGCCCTCGACCCCGACGGTCCAGTCGTGGCGAACCGCCGGGTTGGTCGCCAGGGCCGCGAGGTCTTCAGCCACTTCGCCGGGGATCGGATCGAACTCCCGGAGGACCACGTGCGGGGTGGTCGGGCTGTTCAGCAGACGTGATGCGACGTTGATGACCTCGTGCATGAACTCGACCAGATCACCGTCGAGCTTGCCCGCCGCGTCGACCTCCTGGCGGGTCTCCTGCGGCGGCATCGCGCCGATCGCCGCCCCCGCCGCGGTCGACAGATCGAGGTCGGTGACGGCGATGGCGGCCACCTCACCGTCGTCGAACCGGAACCCCGACAGGTAGGACATGCGGTCGGGGTCGAGTTCGAGGTCCGGGCCGGGCCGGACCGTGACGGGGCGTCCGAGCAGGTCGCGCAGCAGGTCCCGGAAGGACGCGCGGGCCGGCAGAGGACAACGGGCAGCCATGGCGGGCTCCTCTAGACCGCGCTCGCCAGCGCGTCGTCCAGCGCCTCCGGGGTGAACGGCTTGCTCACCAGGAAGCGCGCGCCGTTGCTCCGAGCCAGCTCGTGCATCTCCGGGGTGGACTCGGAGGTGACGAACCCGAAGCTCGGGCAGGTGCCGGCCTCGTTGAGGGCTTGCAGCAGTTCGATGCCCGTCATCTCCGGCATGTTCCAGTCGGAGATGATCAGGTCGGGCTGCTCAGCCTGCGCGGTGGCGAACGCTTCCTTGCCGTCCACGGCCTCGACGATCGTCGCACCCGCGACCCGATCCAGGGTCGAGAGCGCGCGCTTGACGATGGCGCGCATGGCCTTGCTGTCGTCGACAACGAGGATCTTCACGGGCGGGTCCTTCGATCGGCCGGCCCTTCAAGGGGCATGCCGGCTGGGTGGTTGGTTCCTAGAGGGTGACGTCGCGTTGCATCAGCGCCACGACCACGAGGTCACCATCGCAGTCGAGACCGATCCGATCCTTGATGACCGTGCCCGGCAGCGAGACGCGGTAGTCGCGTCCGGCGGTCACCGACGGCAACGACAGGGCGCTGCTGCCAGCGAGCGCGGATTTGATGTTCCCACCGGTCATGTTGGCGAGCTCCCCGACGGTGTCGGTGACCTCCTCGTCGGTCAGCTCATCCGCTTCCAAAGCGAACATCAGCTGCGCGGCCCGAAGGGCGAGATGCTCGCCCAGCTGGACGCTGACCGCACCTTCGAAGTCACCGGTGATCTGGACCACACCGGTCACCACGCGTTCGTCGGGCGGGAAGGTGTCCGACGCGCGGTGTCCGTCGAGCGTCAGGCCCAGGATCGCCGCGAAGATGTCCCCGGTGATCCGGTCGAGTTCCACCTCGGCGAGTTGCATGTTCGTGTCCTTAGGTCAGCTGGCGGTAGGTCGTCGCGCCATCGGTCACCACGCGCTCGTAGCGGTCGTCGATGTTCAGGGTGGTCTCGGAGGTCCCGAGGATCAGGTGCCCGTCGGGCCGCAGCACGGTGCGACACCGCGCCAGGATCTCCTTCTTCGTCTGGTGCTCGAAGTAGATGAGGACGTTGCGCAGGAACAACACGTCGACCTGCGGCACGAACGGCCACGGGGTGACGAGGTTGAGCGACCGAAACTCGACCATCTGCCGCAGCTGGTCCGAGATCCGCCAGTGCGCGCCGTCGCGGACGAAGTGGCGCACCAGGCGTGGCGCGGCCAGACCGCGGTTGACCTCCAGCTGGGTGAAGCGGCCAGCGGCCGCCCGGCCGAGCATGTCCGCGGAGATGTCGGTGGCGATGATGCGCACGTTCCAGTCACGGACGACCTGCGGGAACCGCTCGACCAGCAGCATCGCCAGCGTGTACGGCTCCTGGCCGCTGGAGCTGGCACCGCACCAGAAGTTGAGCGCCTGCTGCGACCGTCGCTGTTCGATCATGCTCGGCAGCAAAGAACGTTCCAGCGCCGCCCACAGCTGCGGGTCACGGAAGAAGCTGGTCTCGTTGGTGGTCATCGCATCCACGACGACGTCGCGGAGGCGGCCGCTGCGGTCGGCTCGGAGCTTGGCGACCAGGTCACCGAGGTCGCTCGCTCCCTGCTGCCGCGCGATCGGGGTCAAGCGGGACTCGACGAGGTAGCGCTTGCTGTCATCGAGCACGATCGCGGACCGTTCGCGGACCACATCGCGGACGTAGGCCAGGTCGGCGGTGCTGAGCGTCATCGTGCCACCTCCGTCCGCCGCGTCGCCGTGGGGGCGCCCACGCGCGCGGCGATCCGTGCCGCGACCTCACCGAGGGGCACCACCTCGTCGACCAGGCCGGCCTCGACCACGGCACCGGGCATCCCCCACACCACGGAGGTCGGCCGGTCCTGGGCCAGGACCGCGCCACCGGTCTCGCGGACGTGTTCACACCCGCGTCGCCCATCCGCGCCCATCCCGGTGAGCACCACCGCCAGCACCCCGTCGCCGTAGACGCTGGCTGCCGTCCGGAAGAGCACGTCGACGGACGGTCGGCAGGAGTTCTCCATCGGTGCGTCGGTGAGGTGGGTCACGGCCCCGCCGCCCGACGCACGAACCTCGAGGTGTCGGCCACCCGGAGCGACCAGGACGTCACCGGCGCGGACGGGCTCACGGCCCGCTGACTCGCGGACGTTGAGGGGTGCGTGGCTGTCCAGGCGTTCAGCGAGCAGGCGCGTGAACATCGCCGGCATGTGCTGGACGATGAGCACCGGCACGCGCAGGTCACCGGGTAGCGCCGGGACCACCTCCGCCAGCGCGTTGGGGCCACCGGTCGAGACCCCGATGACGACGCAGTCGACCGTGGCGGCACTGCGTCGGCGGGGCGATGGAGCCGGCTGCGGGGCCGGGCGCGCCGTCGGCCGGGAGGTCGGTGCCGCCGTGCGGGCGGCCGCACCTGGCCGTGGCCGATCGCTACGTCCGGTGAGCGTGTGGATCTTGGGGACCAGCTCCTCACGGATGCGGGCCATCGCCTCGGTGACGCTGCCGACGTTGGCCGGCTTGGTGACGTACTCGTTCGCGCCGTTCATCAGCGCTTCCATCGTCACCGACGCGCCGCGTTCGGTGAGGGTGGAGAACATGATCACGGGCAGGTTCGGGTGGGTGACGCGCAACTGCTTGAGGGTCGCCAGGCCGTCCAGCACCGGCATCTCGACGTCGAGGGTGACCAGGTCCGGGTTCAGCTGGGTGATCTTCTGCAGCGCGATGCGGCCGTTCGGCGCCGTGCCGACCACCTCGAGGTCGGGTTCCTGCTGGAGCAGGTCCGTGACGATCCGGCGGACGACCACCGCATCGTCGACGACCAGCACGCGCGCGTTGGGCATGGGCCTGCTCCTCAGCTGCCGACGGCGAGGAGCTCGAGCTTCTCGCGGATGACCTGGGCGGTGAACGGCTTCATGGCGTACTCGTCGGCGCCGGCGTCCAACGCCGCGACCATGTGCTCGACGTCGCCTTCGGTCATGACCATCACGATCGTCAGCGCCTCGTACCGCTCGTCCGCTCGCGCTCGACGGACGAACTCCAGCCCGTTCATCACGGGCATGTTCCAGTCGACGAGGGCGAGCTCCACCTCCGGGGTGGTCTCGAGCACCTCGAGCGCCTTGCGGCCGTCCCCGGCCTGCACGACCTCGTAGTCGAGGTCCTCGAGGATCCGGGTGAGGATCGCTCGGGTCGCTCGTGAGTCGTCGATCACGATGGCTTGCATCACGTTCTCCCGAGGTTGGGCCACACGGTGGTGGTCCTTGACGACGCGATGCGGCTCCCCGCATCGACACGGATGGTCAGACGGCGGCCGGCAGCTGCACCGCGCGATCGGTATCCAGCACCAGCAGGAGCCGGTCATCGAGCTTGTAGGTCCCGGTGATCAGCTCCCGGGCGACCCCGTCCAGCGTCTCCGGCGGACCTTCGAAGGTGCCCTCGTCGACATCGACGACGTCGCCGATGGCATCGACCAGCAGGCTGAGCTCGCCCCCCGAGGTCCGCACCACGATGTTCATCGGCTCCTCGCCCGGCTCCCGCTCCGGAAGGTTGAGGCGTCGTCGCAGGTCGATCGCCGTGACGATCTGCCCCCGGAGGTTGATGAGGCCGCGCACGACGTCGTGCGCCAACGGGACGGGGGTGAGCGCCTGGCTGCGCAGCACCTCCTGGACCCGATCCACCTCGATACCGAAGGTCAGGTGCGCGAGACGGAAGCTGCAGAACTGGATGACCATGATCACATCACCACCGGGTCGTGCCCGAGAAGGGCTTGGATGTCGAGCACATCGGTGACCCGGTCCTGGATCACCGCCGAACCGAAGACCCCGAACCCGCCGGAGCCCCCTTCGAGCACCACGTCCTCCTCGACGATGTCGAGGATCCGACCGACGACCAGACCGACGCTGCGGTCCGCGTCTCGGTGGACGACCACGTCGAGCGTCTCGGGCGGATCGACGTAGCCGGAGCCCAGCACGTCGCCGAGCCGGCGGAGCGGCAGGATGGCATCGCGGTACTGCACGACCTCCTGCCCGCTGGCATGCTCGATCGCGTCGGCGCGGAACTCCTCGAGCCGTTGGACGTCGGAGAGCGCGATGGCGGCGCGACGGTCATCCCCGACCTCGACCAGCAGCAGCGTCCGGCGTTCGGTGAGCTCCGCCGTGGCCTCGTCGACCTCGGCGGTCATCGCCCGCTCAGCGCTCTCGGAGACCACGCGCGCCCGCTGGGCGATGCCGAGCACGTCCAGGATCAACGCCACCCGACCATCACCGAGGATCGTCGCCCCCGAGAACAGGGTGGCCTCCTTCAGGTGCGAGCCGAGCGGCTTGACGACGATCTCCTCGGTGTCGTGGATCAGGTCCACGATCAGGCCGAAGCTCTGACCATCGGCCTGGAGGACCACGATGTTGATGGCTTCCCCCGAGCGGTCACGTTCGTGGCCGAGTTCCCCGGTGAGGTCGACGATCGGCAGCAGGCGGCCACGCAGTCGGTAGACCGGCGCCCCGTGGACCAGTTCGATCGCGGATGCCGCCTGCTCGCCGTCGAGCCGGAGCAGTTCGATCAGGCTCAGCTGCGGGATGGCGAAGCGATCCTCGCCGCTGGAGACCATCAGGGCCGGCACGATCGCGAGCGTCAGCGGGATCTTGACCTTGAAGCTGGTGCCGTGCCCGAGTTCGGTCTGGACGTCGACGGTGCCACCGATGCGCTCGATGTTGGTGCGCACCACGTCCATACCCACACCACGACCCGAGACGCTGGTCACCTCGGCGGCGGTCGAGAAGCCGGCGGAGAAGATCAGGTTGACCGCTTCACGGTCGCTGAGCCGGTTCACCTGGTCCTGTGTCGCGATGCCGGACCTCACGGCTTTCGCGCGGACGCGGTCGGCGTCGACGCCGCCTCCATCATCGACGATCTCGATGTTGACCTGGCCACCCTCGTGGAAGGCGCGCAGCACCAACTGCCCTTCTTCGGGCTTGCCGGCCGCGACGCGCTCCTCTGGGGTCTCGATGCCATGATCGACGGCGTTGCGAACCAGGTGGGTCAGCGGGTCCTTGATCGCCTCGATGATCGTCTTGTCGAGCTCGGTGTCCTGGCCCTCCATCAGGAGACGCACCTGCTTGCCGCAGGACAGCGACAGGTCGCGCACGACCCGCGGCAGCTTGTTCCACACGTTGCCGATCGGCTGCATCCGGGTCTTCATGACCCCTTCCTGCAGCTCGGTGGTCACGAGGTTGAGCCGCTGCGAGGCGCCG
>SKNP01000429.1 GCA_007120485.1 Nitriliruptoraceae bacterium | reverse complement strand
CGCCGGCCGGCGCGGCCGCCGCCGTGGCCGCCGCGCTGCCAGCGGTGACCTGGGGACCTTGCGGTCCGGCCGCACCGTCACCGTCGGCCGGAGCGGCGCCGTCGGCGTCGGTGGCTGTCGGCTCCTCCGCCCGCTTGATCGGCAGCCGGAAGAAGTAGGTGGTCGCCTCCTCCTTGACCCCGCCCATCATCGACACGAACGAGTCGTAGGCCTCGCGCTGGTACTCGGTGAGCGGGTCGCGCTGACCGACCGCGCGCAGGCCGATGCCGTCGCGCAGGGCATCCATCTCGTAGAGGTGCTCGCGCCACTTGCGGTCGATCACGGTCAGCACGACGCGACGCTCGAGCTCGCGCATGACGTCCGGGCCACCGACCTCCTCCTCGCGCTGCTCGTAGGCCGTCAGGGCGTCGTCGTACAGCGCCTCGTTGAGCTGCTCACGATCGATCGTTTCCAGGTCGAGCGCACCGAAGTCGAAGGTGTGGTCGTAGACCTGCTCGAGCCGTGTAGCCAGCCCGTCGAGGTCCCACTCCTCCGGGTAGACACCGGGTGGGCAGTGCTCGTCGACCAACCCTTCGATCGTGTCGCCGAGGTAGAGCTGCGCGAGGTCCTCGACCTCGTCGAGATCGCCCTCGAGCAGCCGCTGGCGCTCGCTGTAGACGACCTTGCGCTGCTCGTTCATGACATCGTCGTACTTGAGCACGTTCTTGCGGCGATCGAAGTTGAGGCTCTCGACCTGGCCCTGGGCGTTGGCGACCGCCTTGGACACCCACTTGTGCTCGATCGGAACGTCGTCGGGGATCTTCAGCCGGGTCATGATCTTGTCGACGGCTGAGGCGTTGAACAGCCGCATCAGGTCGTCCTCGAGCGAGAGGAAGAACCGGCTCTCGCCCGGGTCGCCCTGACGACCGGAACGGCCGCGCAGCTGGTTGTCGACGCGGCGTGACTCGTGCCGTTCGGTCCCGATCACGTACAGGCCACCGAGCTCCTTGACCTTGGCAGCCTCGTCCTTGAACGCCGGTCCGAGCTCGGCCATCGCCGCTTCGAACGCCGCTTCGCGCTCCTCCTGCGTGGCCTCCTCGCCGAGCTTGGCCGCCGCGTCCTTGGCGACCTCCTCCGCGTTCCCGCCCAGCACGATGTCGGTGCCGCGACCGGCCATGTTGGTGGAGACGGTCACGGCGCCGAGGCGTCCCGCCTCCGACACGATGTTCGCTTCACGGGCGTGGTTCTTGGCGTTGAGCGTCTCGTGCTTGATCCCGCGCTTGGTGAGCAGCTTCGAGAGGTACTCGGACTTGTCGACCGAGGTGGTGCCGATCAGCATCGGCTGGCCCTTCTCGTGCCGTTCCTCGATCTCGTCCGCGACCGCGTCGAACTTGGCGGACTCGGCCTTGTAGATCAGGTCCGCGTTGTCCTCACGGACGACGGGACGGTTGGTCGGCACCTCGACCACGCCCAGGTTGTAGATCTCGAGGAACTCGGCTTCCTCGGTCTTGGCCGTCCCGGTCATGCCGGCCAGCTTGTCGTAGGTGCGGTAGTAGTTCTGCAGCGTGATCGTGGCCAAGGTCTGGTTCTCGGCCTTGATCTCCACGCCCTCCTTGGCCTCGATCGCCTGGTGTTGGCCCTCGGAGTAGCGGCGGCCCGCGAGCACGCGGCCGGTGTTCTCGTCGACGATCTGGACCTCGCCGTCGACGATGATGTACTCGCGGTCGCGCTTGAACAGGTCCTTGGCCTTCAGCGCGTTCTGCAGGTGGTGGATCAGCGGGGTGTTGACGGACTCGTAGAGGTTCTCGACCCCGAGCAGCTGCTCGACCTTGGCGATGCCTTCCTCGGTGACGGCCACGGTGCGCTTGGCTTCGTCGGCGACGTAGTCGCCGGTCGCCTCGCCCGGTGCCTCACCTTCCTCGCCGCGCACCAGGTTGGGTGCGATGCGACGAGCGAACACCTTGTACAGCTTCTCCGACTGTTCGACCGGCCCGGAGATGATCAACGGGGTGCGGGCTTCGTCGACGAGGATCGAGTCGACCTCGTCCACCAGAGCGAAGTGGTGGCCGCGTTGGACCTGCCGCTCCTTCTGGAGCGCCATGTTGTCGCGCAGGTAGTCGAACCCGAACTCGTTGTTCGTGCCGTAGGTGATGTCGGCGAGGTAGGCCTCGCGCTTGGCCGTCTTGGGCTGTCGGGAGAACACGACGTCCACGGTCAAGCCGAGGAAGCGGTGGACCCGGCCCATCCAGTCGGCGTCGCGCTTGGCCAGGTACTCGTTGACCGTGACGATGTGCACGCCCCTGCCCGTGAGGGCGTTGAGGTACACCGGCATCGTCGAGGTGAGCGTCTTGCCCTCACCGGTCTTCATCTCCGCGATGTTGCCGTCGTGCAGCGCGGCACCGCCGAACACCTGGACGTCGTACGGACGCTCCAGCAGCACCCGCCACGCCGCTTCGCGCGCGACCGCGAACGCCTCCGCCTGGATGTCGTCCAGGGTCTGCCCGTCGTCGAGCCGCTGCCGGAACTCGTCGGTCTTGGCCTTGAGTTCCTCGTCGGAGAGGGCTTCCATCTCCTCGGCCCGGGCGTTGACCGCCTCGACGACCTTCTGCAGTTGCTTCGCGCGCTTGTTCTCCCCCGCACGGAGGATCTTGTCTACGAACTCTGGCACGGTGAGCCTTCTCCGCGACGACCGCTGGTGAGCCCGTCACCACGGGCCCACATGGACGCCGATGGTACGCCACCGTGACCGGGAGGCACCCTGACCATCCAGCGGGCCGACGCAGGTCCGGGGAGGTCCCAGGTTCATGAGGGCAAGGTGCGACGGCGGCCGGGTCAGGGACGGCGAGATCGAGGACGGCGGCCGGCGCGTCGCGCGGTCGCCCGGGGTCCGGGCGACCGCGACGGGTGAACGCCTCCCACAACGTCCACCCGTTCGAGGACGCGACGGGTCAGCTCAGCGGATCAGGCTGTGGGTCTCGGCCCGCTGGTACCGAGTTCGCGGCTTCGAGCCGCGGCTTGGACACCGTCTTGGTCTTGAACTTGCGAACCTGGCGGGCGAGCTTGGCTTCCGCCCGATCGATCGCCGTGAAGTGATCCGGCCCCGACCCGGTCGCGCGCAGGTACTTGCCCTTGGCGTGCAACGCGACCTCGCACCTGATGCGGTCCTCGATACGGGGGTTGGTCTCCTCGGAGAAGACGACCTCCATGTCGATGAACCGATCGAACAGTCGGCTGACCTTCGAGAGTTTCTCGGTCGCCTCGTCCCGGATGCGCTCGGGAACGTCGCAGTTCTTGCCCTTGACGGTGATGCGCACGGTTGCTCCTGTCCGCCCAGCCGGTGGCGGCTGCGGCTCGCGGCCCGCCGCACGGCTGCACGGCGGTGCGTGACCGCGCGGCGTCCACGAGGATCACCGCGAACCGTCCGCGCGGCGTGCTGCCCACCGTGACCATCTCGCGCCACGGTGCCCGACCAGGGGCCGACGGACCTGGCGGGGACGCTCGGTCCCCGGCCGTACCGGACGAACGTAGCAGTGGCGATCCCGCGCGGAACGGCGGGATCGGGTACGACCGCGGTCGTCGGCCACGCGCCGCACCGGCCGCCCGTCGCAGCGCACGACCCCTCCGTCCGCGACGGCCGCAGCGGTGACGCGACCCCAGCAGGTCAGCGGCACCTGGTAGCGGCGCGCAGCGGGTCAGCGGCGCCTCGTCGCGGCGCCCAGCGGGTGTGACCCAGCCCGTGCCAGCACCGCGAGTTCGACCGAGTCCGCGCCGGCGGCTCGCAAGCAGGCGGCAGCGCGCCAGGCCGTCGCCCCCGTGGTGAGCACGTCGTCGACGAGCAGCACGTAGGTGCCCGGCAGCGGATGCCGGGCGCGGTAGCGATCGCGGTCCCCGTCTGCCGTCGCCTGGAGCAGGCGACGGACCGGCAGCCCGAGGACCTCCCCCACGCTCCCAGCCAGGACCGCGGCGTGGTCGAACCCCCTGGCCCGGATCCGCGAGGCCGGCGTCGTGACGTAGGTGACCACCTCGGCCGGGCTGGCCGACCCTTCGAGCCGCCGAGCCAGCCGGGCGGCGAGCGCCGGCCACGCGCTCGCGGCCCCGGCGATCTTGGCGGTGGTGATCGCCGCCGCGACCGGCCCGCGGTAGTCGTAGACGGCCGTCGTCGCCGCGATCGGCGCGTCCGAGGGCCAGCAGGTGTGGGCAGCGCCCTGCGGGGCG
>SKNP01000017.1 GCA_007120485.1 Nitriliruptoraceae bacterium | reverse complement strand
CCACCTCGTCTGCAACCAGGAGATCGCGGAGAACGGCAACGGCCCCCCGCCACGCCCCCCACGACCTCCGCGACCGCCACGGCCACCGGAGGACGACCCGCTGAGCCTCGTGCTCGTCAAGGCGTGGGACGTCACCGATGAGGACGACCTCTGGGACCTCGACGCAGCCTCCTACACCCTCACGATCGACGGCGAGCCCTACCTGGGCGCGATCGAGGTCGAGGCGGGTCAACGGGTGCTGTTGGGCGAGCCGGACGTGGCGCTCCCCGTCGGCTGCGAGCTGGAGGAAGCGATCGGGACCGGGAGGTACACGGTCGATCCCGACGATGCGAACGAGGACGACGTCATCACCCGCACGGTCACCAACCAGGTGGTCTGCGAGGCCGAGGTCGACGTCCAGCCGATCGTGGTGGAACCCCCCGAACCGGTGACCGAACCGGAACCGGAGCCTGCCCCGACGCCCGACGCGGAGCCTGCCCCGACGCCCGAACCCGAGCCGGTCGACACCGTCGACGCGGTCGAGGTCGAGGAGGTCGAGGTGCTCGGCGTGACCCAGGAGCGAGAGCCGCTCCCGAGGACCGGTGCTCCGATCGGTGCGCTGACGCTGCTCGCGATGGCGATGCTGTTGCTCGGTGGCACCGTGCTCCAGGTGACGTTGCGGCGTCGGATCGGGTCGTAGCTCGATGACGGGAGAGGTGCGACGCCCTGCCTGCTTGCTCCGGGGGCAGGGCGTCGTCGTCTCAGCCCTGCCGCGTCCTGATCTCCTCGACCAGGGCCGGCAGGAAGTCGTGGACGTCGCCGACGACCGCGTCGTCCGCGCGGGTGACCATCGGAGCCTCCGGATCGGTGTTGATCGCCAGGATCCGCTTGGCGTGCATGCAGCCGACCCAGTGTTGGGTGGCCCCGCTGATGCCGCACGCGACGTAGAGGTCCGGCGCGACGCGGGTGCCGGTCTGGCCGACCTGGTCGTTGTGCGACCGCCAGCCGGCGTTGGTCGCGACCCGGGAGCAGCCGACCGCGCCACCGAGCAGCCCGGCGAGCTCCTCGAGGATCGCGAAGCCTTCGGCGTTGCCCATCCCGCGCCCGCCGGCGAACACCACCGGAGCGGTCGCGAGGCTCACGCCGCTACTGAGCTCCTCCCGGTCGACGATGCGCGTGACGTGGAGGTCGTCGTCGAGCACGGGCGCATGGACGCGCCGTTCGACGGTCGCTGGCATCGTGGCGGGCGCGGCGGCGACCTGATGGGGCGCGACCGTGAGCAGCGCGGTCGGAGCGTCGAGGTGGGCGTCCTCGTAGAGGACGCCGCCCCATCGGACGCGGGTGAGCTCCCAACCGGTCTCGACCGGCGTGATGGCCGTGCAGTTGGCCGCCAGTGGCAGGTCCGTCCGGGCGGCGAGGTGGGCGAGCACGGCCGCGCCACGGTCCGATGCCGGTCCGAGCACCGCGGAGGGTGCGAGTTGCTCCATGAGCTGGCGGAGCACCTCGGCGACCGCCGGTGCGGCAGCGTCGGCATCGAGCGACGGATGCTCGATCGAGTGCACGACGCTGGCGCCGAGCTCGCCGAGCTCCTTGACGACCTCGTCGGCAACCGGAGCGAGCGCGACGGCGTGGAGCGGCTGGTCGGCCTGCTCCGCGAGCTGGCGAGCGAGCGTGAGCGTCTCCCGAGAGGTCCGGGCCACGGCGCCGTCGGGATGGTCGATCAGGGTCAGCACGGTGGTCATAGCAGCCCCACCTCCTCCAGGATGTCCGCCGCGGCCGGGGCGGCCTGTGCCCCGGAACCGAGGATGCGGGTCGGGGTCTGCTCCTGCTGCGGAGCCCGTAGACGCAGGGTCCGCAGCCCGCCGGTGCGCGGGGTCGGTGGCAGCTGGCGGATCGTGGCCTTCTTGGCCGTCAGCCGGCCGCGCATCGCCGGGTAGCGGGGCAGGTTGAGCCCCTCCTTGACCGCGAGCACGGCGGGGACCGGCAGCGCGTGGACGGTGAACCCGTCCGGGACCGATCGGCGGACCCGGACCGTGCCGTCGACCACCTCGACGCCCTTCACCCCGTCGACGATGGCGCGTCCGAGCGCGGTCGCGACCCGGACACCGACCTGGAAGTTGCCGGCGTCCGCGGACTCGTTGCCGAACAGCAGCAGGTCGAACGCGCCGTCCTCGGCCTCCAGCGTGTGGATCGCGTCGGTGATGGCGCTGGCCACCGCCCGTGGGTCCCACTCGTCCTCGTCGATCGGGAGCAGGACCCCGTGGTCGATCCCCATGGCGATCGCGTTGCGCAGCTGCTCCTCCGCGCTGGCCGGACCGAGGGTGAGCACGGTGGCGCTCCCGCCATGGGCTGCGGCCAGCTGCACCGCCTCCTCGACGGCGCACTCCTCGTGGGGACTGATGGTGAAGCCGAGGTGGCGGGTGTCGATCCTCGATCCGTCCTCGGTCAGGGTGATCTTCGCCCCGGGGGAGGGGACGCGTTTGACACAGACCAGGATCCGCATGGCGACCTCCTTCAGCCCTTCATCCGGGCGTCGTCGGGATCGAACAGACCGTGACGCGTGGCTGATCCGACGCGGACGGGGAAGCGATCGCCCATGTACTCGACGAGGAGCTCCTGGTCGACGGTCGCTTGTTCGGGTGGGAGGTAGCCGAGCAGCAGGTGCTTGCCGACCGACGGGCCAGCCCCGGCGCTGGTCACCACGCACGGGCGTCCATGGGCGTCCTGCAGCCGACGCCCGTCGGTCGTCAGCAGCGGTGAGCCGCTCATGGGGAAGCGGGCGATGCCCGCGGCGGATCGGTGGTCCTCGACGGTCATCGAGCACATCGTGGCCACGGGTTCGTTCTCCCGTGCCTTGAGGTAGGCGTCCTTGCCGATGAAGCTCGCGGCCTTGACCTTCGGGAACGCGAGGCCGGCCTCGACCGGGTCGTACTCGCTCTCGAGCTCCGCGCCCATGAGCCGGTAGCCCTTCTCGAGCCGGCCGCTGCCGCCGTACACCCCGCCGCCGGCCGGCACGACGTCGTGCGGTCGGCCCGCTTCCCACAGCACGTCCCAGAGGTGCTGGCCCTGCTCGATCGGAGCGTGGATCTCCCAGCCGAGGTCACCGACGTAGGAGATGCGCACCATCAGCGCCTCGATCCCGTCGATCTCCACCCACTGGGCGTTGCCGAAGGGGAAGGCGTCGTCGGACAGGTCGTGCGAGGTCGTTCCCGCCACCAGGCCGCGTGCCCGCGGGCCCCAGACGCCGATGGTGGTCCAGGCGCTGGTCACGTCGGTCAGGTGCGCCGACCCGTCAGCTGGCAGGTGGTCGCGGAACCACTTGAGGTCGCGGCCCCAGTCGGCCCCGCCGGTGATGATCCGGTAGTGGTCCCAGCCGAGTCGGATCACCGTCAGGTCGCTGCGGAAGCCCCCGTTGTAGGTGAGGACCGGGGTGTACATGATCCGACCCACCGGGCGGTCCACGTTGGTCACCACGATGCGGTCGAGCGCGTCCTTGGCGCCCGGACCGTGGACCTCGTAGATCGAGAACGCCGTCAGATCGATCATCGCGACCCGCTCACGCATCGCGAGGTGCTCGGCGTTCATGATCGGCGACCACCAGCGGCGGTCCCACTCGTGCGGGCGGTCCTCGACGCCGTAGTCGGCCACCAGGGACGCGTTGGACCCGTACCACTGGGGACGCTCCCAACCGCCGGCCTCGTGGTAGACGGCACCGAGCGCGGTGGTGCGTGCATGCATCGGGCCGACGCGGATACCGCGCTGCGACTCCCACTGCTCGTGCGGATGCACGATCCCGTAGGTCTTGTTGAAGTGCTCGTTGGCCCGAGCCTTGACGTGGTGGTCGGTGCACTGGTTGGGCGTGAAGCGCGCGATGTCGGCGGCGTGGATGTCCATGAAGGCCACGCCGTCGGTCATCAGCTCCGCCATCACCCGGCCGACGCCCGGTCCTTCCTTGATCCACACCGCGGCGGCGGACCAGAACCCCTTGACCTCCGGGGTCTCGCCGAGCAGCGGCGCGGCGTCCGAGGTCAGCGAGAGCAGGCCGTTGATCGCGTGCTTGATGCCGGCACCGGGGGTGTCGAGCAGTTCGGGCATCAACTCGAGGGCGTGCTCCATCTGCTCGTCGAAGTCCTCCTGGGTGAACGGCAGCTGGGTGGGGGAGAGCTGCGCTTCCTCGATGGAGGGGATGTCGTCGGGCTCGTGCAGGATCGGTCGGTGG
>SKNP01000395.1 GCA_007120485.1 Nitriliruptoraceae bacterium | reverse complement strand
TGCTCGACCGGCGGTGGGAGTGCGAGACCTGCTTGCCGGTCCAGGCCGACTTGTCGCAGAGCTGGCAGTTGGACGCCATGGGGGAGCCTTCGTGCGAGGCCGGCGCGCTCGGGCGGAGGGATGAGGTGCGCGGCACGGACGGTCGGGACGGATCGGGACGCTCCCTCGCACCGTGTCCGGTGCCGGGGAGTGCATGCAACGACGCAGGACGAGAACGCTCGGTCCCACGAACTGCGCGAAGGCTACCACCGTCGGGCGGGCGACGCACCGGTGTCCGGTTCCCGTGCGTGCATCCTCGTCCCACGTGGATGGCCGGCATGGGTGACCGACCCGCGCCGTTGCGCCGACGTCCGGCTGACGCCGTGGCTGGCTACGCTCAGCGTCGATGCCGGCGAGGGACCCGAAGGTGAGCCAGGCGGTGGGCGCACCGCTCGCGGCGCGTGAGCTGCCGACGATCTTCCGGCGCGTCCACGCGGCCTTGGCGGACCGGCGGGAGGCGATCGATGACCTCAACGTCTTCCCGGTGCCCGACGGCGACACCGGCACCAACCTCACGTTGACGGTCCGCGCCGGCCTGGACGCGCTGCACACCGCCCGTCGCGAGCACCGGGTCCGCGATCCGGACGAGCTGGCCGTCGCGGTGATCCGTGGGACGGTCCGCGGCGCCCGCGGCAACTCCGGAGTGATCGTCAGCCAGGTCATCCGTGCGGTGGTGGAGGTCGTCACCGGCCACGACCAGGTCGATGCCCGGCTGTACGCACGAGCCCTGGAGCACGCCCGCGAACTGGCCTACGAAGCGGTCGCCGAACCCGTCGAAGGCACGATCCTGACCGTGCTGACGGTCGCCGCCGAGGCCGCTGCGGGGGCGGTGGCCGCCGGCGACGACCTGCCCACCACCTCGGCACGGACGTGCGCGGCGGCCGCCACCGCCGTCGAGCGCACGCGCGACCAACTCGACGTCCTGCGCGAGGCCGGGGTCGTCGACGCCGGCGCGCGCGGGCTGGAGGTGCTCTTCGCGGCCGTCCACGCCCACCTGACCGGCGAACAGGTCGACGTCGCCGTCGACCCGCCCCGCGAGCAGGTGACCGCTACCGACCACCGCTGCCATGGCTCGATGGTCCATCCCTACGAGGTCCAGTACCTGCTGGACGCCGACGACGGCGCGGCGGGACCGCTGCGGATCCAGCTCGAAGCGCTCGGGGAGTCGGTCGTGGTCGTCGCCGCCGGCGGGCTGCTCAACGTCCACGTCCACACCGCCGCCGTCGGCGCCGCGATCGACGCGGGGCTCGTCCACGGGCTGCCCGACGACATCGAGGTGGTGCACCTCGGCGACGCCGTGGCCGCGGTGGATGCGGACCGGACCCGCCGGGGGCGCCGCGCGACGCCGCTGGCGCCGGTCGCGGTCCTGTCCGGTTCGGGGGCTCACGATCTGGCGCGGGAGCTCGGCGCGACCGTGGTCGACGGCACCGCGGGCGCCCTGCCGTCGGTCGCGGACCTGCTGGCCGCCGTCGTGCGCACCGACGCGGAGATGGTCGCGCTGCTGCCCGGCCACCCCAACGCCATCGCGGCGGCCACCAGCGCCGCGGAGATCGCCGCGATCGAACAAGGCCGCGCGGTCGAGGTCGTCCACGAGGCCGCCTCCCCACCGGCCGTGCTCGCTGCCCTGGCCGTCTGCCAGCCGTCGGCTTCGGTCGAGCAGGTGCTGGCGGACGTGCGGTCCGCTGCCGGTGCGGTCCGGGCCGGCGAGGTGGTCGCTGCCGTCCGCGATGCGGACACGCCGGTCGGCGCGGTCAACGCCGGCCAGCCGCTCGCGGTCGCCGAACGCGTGGTGGTCGGCGCGGACGCCGACGAGCTGACCGCGTTCCGCACGGTGTGCGAGGCGCTGGGCGTCGCCGATGGTGAGGTCGTGACGCTGCTGCACGGCGCGGACCGCACCGGCGATCAGCGGGCCGCGGCCGAGCGGCTGCTGGCCGAGCTGGCGCCCAACGCAGCGCTGGAGGTCGTCGACGCCGGGTCCCGTCCGGCCGCGTGGTGGGTCGGCGTCGAGTGAGCCTCCACCTCGACGATCCCGTGACGGCGCTGCCCGGTGTCGGCCCCAAGCTGGGCGGCCGGCTGGCCGAGGGGTTGGCCATCCACACCGTCCGCGACCTGCTCGAGCACTACCCCCGCCGCTACCACGACGCGGGGGAGGTGCTCGACCTCAGCGAGGTCACCAAAGGGGATCGGGCCACGCTGATCGGGGAGGTGCTGGATTGGAGCACCCGGCGGGTGCCGCCGAAGGGCAAGCGGCGGCGGGCGTTGGACGTGACCACCGGGCGGGTGCGGCAGGCCAGCGGGGCGATGTTCACCGTCACGTTCTTCAACCAGCGATGGCGATCGTCGCGGTTGCCGGAGGGCACGGTCGCGGCGTTCAGCGGCGAGGTCGACGCGTTCAAGGGTGCGCTGCAGCTCAAGAGCCCGGACGTGCAACCGCTCGGCCGGGTCGCGGGCGGACTCGACCCGGATGCTGCCGCCGACCGGCTCGCCCACCAGCGGCTGCTGGCCGTCTACCCGGCGGTCGACGGGGTGCCGAGCTTCAAGCTCAACGAACTGATCGAGGTCGCGCTGGATCAGCTGCCTCCGTTCGAGGAGTGGCTGCCGCAGGCGCTGCGTGACGAGCACGGGCTGATCGACCTGGACCCGGCGGTGCGCGGCATCCACCAACCTGCGGACCCGGCGGCCGCGGAGGCCGCCCGTGACCGGTTGGTGTTCGACGAGCTGTTCGCGCTCCAGCTCGGCCTGCAACGCCGCCGCGCCCGGCTGGAGGTGGAGACGGTCGGGTTGCACAACGGCCCCGTCGAGGTGGGCCGTGCGGCCACGTTCGTTGAGCGTCTGCCGTTCGAGCCGACCGGGGCGCAGACGCGCGCGATGGCGGGCCTCGGCGAGGATCTGGCCGGCCCCCGCCCGATGCACCGGCTGCTGCAAGGCGACGTCGGTTCCGGCAAGACGCTGGTGGCGGTGTGGGCGATGCTGTGCGCGGTCGACAACGGCCGGCAGGCGGCGTTGATGGTGCCGACCGAGGTGCTCGCCGAGCAGCACTACCGCACGCTCACCGAACTGTTGGCGCCGTTGGGTGTCAACGTGCTGGATGGCGTCCGGGTGGAGCTGCTGACCTCCTCGACGTCGAAGATGCAACGGCGGCGGGTCCTCGGGGAGCTGTTGGAAGGACGGGTCGACCTGATCGTCGGTACCCACGCGCTGCTGGAGGAGGGGGTGCGGTTCGCCGACCTGGGCGTGGTCGTGATCGACGAGCAGCACCGGTTCGGGGTGTCGCAGCGGGTGCGGTTGACCGACAAGACCGCGGACACCGGCACCGAGCGTTCGGCCACCCCGGACGTGCTGGTGATGACCGCCACCCCGATCCCGCGCTCGTTGGCGTTGACGTTGTACGGCGACCTGGACGTCACCGTGTTGGACGAGCTGCCGCCGGGGCGCGAGCCGATCAACACCCAGCTGATCACCCCGAAGCAGCGCGACCGCCGGGAGAAGCTGTATGGGTTCCTGCGCGACCAGGCGCAGGCCGGCCACCGCGCCTACATCGTCTGCCCGTTCGTGGAGGAGAGCGAGACCGTCCCGGGCACAGCTGCGGCGAAGGAGCACGAGCGGTTGGCGTCCAAGGTGTTCCCCGACCTGGACGTGGCGCTGGTCCACGGGCGGCTGACCCCGTCGGAGAAGGAGGAGGCCATGCGGGCCTTCCGCACCGGCGAGGCGCAACTGCTGGTCTCCA
Organism: Nitriliruptoraceae bacterium; assembly: GCA_007120485.1. GTDB lineage: Bacteria > Actinomycetota > Nitriliruptoria > Nitriliruptorales > Nitriliruptoraceae > SKTG01. Next base: position 433 of record SKNP01000395.1, on the reverse strand, counting down.
CCACCGTCATCGAGGTCGGCGTGGACGTGCCCGAGGCCACCGTCATGGTCATCGAGGACGCGGAGCGGTTCGGGATCAGTCAGCTGCACCAGCTTCGTGGTCGGGTCGGACGTGGCGGCGGCCGCAGCTTCTGCGTGCTGTTCGCCGGCTGGTCGGCGCAGATCACCGATGATGGGCTCAAGCGGCTGGAAGCGGTGGCCCGCAGCACCGACGGGTTCGAACTGGCCGAGGCTGACCTGACGATCCGTGGCGAGGGCCAGCTGTTCGGCCAGGCACAGTCGGGTGATGCGGATCTCAAGATCGCGAAGCTCAGCGACGACGTGGAGGTGATCGTCCGCACCCGCGAGCTGGCGCGGTCGGTCGTGGGGGATGATCCGGATCTGGAGGCTCCAGCGCACGTCGGCCTGCGTGCCGAGGTGATCCGCCGCTTCGG
>SKNP01000012.1 GCA_007120485.1 Nitriliruptoraceae bacterium | reverse complement strand
CTGGTCCTGGCCGTCGGCGCGGTCTACCAGCAGGTCACCGACTGGCACCTCGCCGAGCCGTTGACCGCCGATGATGCTTTCGGGCCGTCCGTGTGAGTGCCGGCGAGCGAGTTCGCAGGTGGGATCAGGTCCGTGCGGCGCGTAGCGCGTCCTCGATCTCGTGGCGGAGCGTTCGCGCACGTTCGACGTCGGCATCGGTCGGTTCGGCTCGGGCGAACCGGGCATCGGCGGCCAGGTCCGCCAGCTCCGCGTGTTCGGCGCTGACGTGCACGCGGACGGCGTGCTCGTGCGGGGTCTCGTGTCGGGGACGGCCGGAGCCTTCCTTGGCGAGCAGCCGCTCGACCTGGAGGTACTCGTGCAGCACGGACGACCGCGGGTCCCGGGGGCGTGGGCGGATCCGGTCGAGCACCCGGCGGAGCCGATCGGTGCCGGGCCGGCGTCGCTGGCCCAGGTCGACGTCGGCGACGTCCGTCGGCGTCCCGTCGGTGGTATCCGGGGCGTGCCAGGACGAGCCGCGCAGCGCCTGCCACAGCCGTTGGAGGGCAGCCCACCACCGGTGTGGTCGGACGAGCGCGAACAGCAGCGCGAGGCTGATCAGTGCCACCAGCGGCCACAGTGGCAGCGGCAGGCTCCAGCTTCGCTCACCACGTTCGGGGACCGGCTCGTCGTCGAGCGCCTCCTCACCCCGCCCCGGGCCGTCCACCGTGTCGACGCCCCCATCGGGAACGAAGTCGGGGAGTTCGGCGTCGAGCACGGCCGGGGTCCACAGCGTCACGTCCCATCCGACGGGCACGATCGGGACGATGGCCGCCGTGAGCGCCACGGTGACCGCGACGACCAGCCCGACCGCGGCGACGCGGATGCGGCGCGGCGCCGAGACCACGGCGGGACGGACCGACCCGACCGCCGGCGTGCGGATGCGCAGGTCGGCGAGGGTGAGCAGGCTGACCAGGGCGCTGCCCACCAGGACCACGCTGGCGGTCGCCGTGTGCACCTCCGGGGTCAGGCCGTAGAGCAGCACGAACACGGCCACGAACCGCCACCAGATGGCCAGTTGCTGCCGCTCGTCCTGGTGGGCCAGCCGCACCGTCGGGGGAGGCGCGGTGTCGTCGGTGAGCCGGGCCGCCAGGGTGACGCTGGACACGTACGCCACGAGCAGCAGCACGAAGGTGGCCAACGTCGTGCCGGAGAGCAGCGGTGCGTCGCGCTCCAGCACCTCATCGAGGGCGACGCGTGGGCTCGGGACCGTGAGCCGTACGCCGATCGCGAGCAGGACCAGGAGCGTCACCCGCAGGGTCGTCTGTCGCAGCCCCGGGCGTGGGAACGCCGCGGTCGCCAGCCCGGCCACCAGCGTCGTGAGCAGGGTGAGAGCCAGGACCGCGACGCGCGGGAAGGCATCGATGCGTGCGTCCGCCGCGGTGGTGACGGCCCAGGCCAGGGGCAGGTTCGCGCACAGGGCCAGCACCAGGGCGTGACGTAGTCCGACGGTGGAGGCCGTCGGGGTGGCCGACGACGTCGCCGTAGTCATCGCGTTGGGGGAGGCCGTCGCGTCGGGGGAGGACGTCGCGCTTGGTGAGGACGTCGCGTCGGGCGAGTTCGTCGGCGGGGGCCGGTCGCTCATAGCTGCAACCGGGTGATCGCGCGATCGACCGGTACCTCGACGTGGCGGATCCCACGGGTCGAGGTCGCGGGGGAGCCGCCGTTGAACCGGTGCGGTTCGTCGACGTGGACCACAGCCGGTGTGATGCCGGTGCGGCGCAGCGCCCCCATGGCGTCGGTCAGGGCGTCGGTCACCTCACCGGTGATCACGGCCACGGTCGTGCCCGGTTGCTGGCCGCGGACCTCGCGACGCACCAGGTCCGCGAGTGGCATCGCCGCGTGATGCCGTGAGGTGGCGAGGTGGACCAGCATGGCGTCGAGGTGGCCGCGGCTGTGCCCGACCCGGAAGCGGGCCGGCTGGGGTGCGGCCGGGACCGGTGCCGAGCCCCGGACGACCGCGTCGGGGGACGGCAGCGACGTGACCAGCCCGGCGGGCTGCCGCTGGTGCAGGATCGCGTCGACCAGCAGCGAGGCGGCGACCGTCACCTCGGCCTCGACCGGCCGTGGTCGGCCGTGTGGCCAGGCAGGCATGGACAGATCGAGGACCACGACCAGGTCACGCGCCCACGCCCGCTCGGTCTCGCGTCGGACCAGCGTGCCGCTCGCTGCGGTCGCCGGCCAGTGGATCGAGCGCAACGGGTCGCCCGGCTCGTACGGGCGGACCCCGACGATCGCGCTCGGGTCCGACAGCAGCGACCGCTGGTCGGGTATCTCGACCACCGGGGAGACCGCAGGCAGCTCGATCCGTCGGACCGGGACGATCGCCGGCAGGACGATGACCGGCGCCGGTGTCGGGCCGGTCGTGGTCAGCACGTGCAGGCCCCACGGGTCGGACACGCGGATCTCGGGCGGATCCAGCGGCAAGCGGCCCCGGCCGTAGGCGGTCACGTCGACCGTGAGCCGCTGCGCGGTGCGGCCGGCAAGCGCGACCTCGAACACCGATTCGTGCGGGTGGAACCCACCCGGAGGTGCGGTGACCCGGACGCGTACCCGGCCGGTGGGCAGCCGGCTGCGGTTGCTGATCGTCACGGCCAGTTCGGTCTCCTCGCCGTGGACCAACCGGGTCGGGATGCCCACCTGTGCGGTGATGGATCGGCGGATCGTCGCGGTCCACAGGGCCAGGACCGCGACGAGCACCAGCGATCCGACCGCCAGCGCTACGCCGCCGGTCGTCGGGAGGACGGCGGCCAGGACCAGCAGGCCCAAGGCGGCTGGCCAACTCCAGCGCGACACCGGATCAGCTCCTCAGCTGCATCGGTACCTCGAGCGACGCCAGCGCCTCGCTGACGAGCGAGGCCGGCTCCTGGCCGTGCACGCCAGCGGCCTCCTGCAGCACCAGCCGGTGGCTGAGCAGCGGCGCCGCGAGCCGCTTGATGTCGTCGGGGAGCACGTGGTCGCGGCCCCGGGTGGCCGCCAACGCCCGCGCCGCCTGCTCGAGCATCAGCACCGCCCGCACCGACGGTCCGACCGCGACATCATCGTGGGACCGCAGCACCTCGACGAGTTGCAGGGCGTAGTCCTCGAGGCGATCGTCGACGTGGACGCGACCGACCTCCTCCCACAGCCTCGGCAGCAGCGCCGGACCGTCGACGACGCGGGCAACGTCGCCGTGGGGGTCCGCGCCCCGCTGGCTTCGCAGGATCGACCGGTGCGCCTCACGGTCGGGGTAGCCGAAGCTCAACCGCAGCAGGAACCGGTCGAGCTGCGCCTCGGGCAGCGGGAACGTGCCGGCCTGCTCGATCGGGTTCTGCGTGGCGATGACGGTGAAGGTGTCGTCGAGCCCGTGGGAGGACCCGTCGACGGTGACCTGGCGCTCAGCCATGGCTTCCAGCAGCGCCGACTGGGTGCGTGGGGTGGCACGGTTGATCTCGTCGACCAGCAACAGCGACCGGAACACCGGGCCGGGCCGGAACCGGAACGCACCGGTGGTCTGGTCGTAGATGTTGACGCCGGTGACCTCGGTCGGGAGCAGGTCCGGGGTGCACTGGACGCGCCCGAACTCCAGGCCGGTCGCCCGCGCGACCGCCCGCACCGCGGAGGTCTTGCCGGTGCCGGGGACGTCCTCGACCAGGACGTGCCCTCGCGCCAGCATGCCGACGAGCAACAGCTCGAGCGGCTCGTGGATGCCCATCACGGCGTTACCGACCTCGCGGAGGACCGCGTCGGCGAAGGCGGCGACGGAGACGTCGGCGGGTGGGGGATCGGCTGTGTGGGTGGGTTGGCTCATGTGGGCGACGGTAGTGGTCGTCGCCCGCTGTTCAGCCACGACCGCGTGCGCACCACGACCGTTCAGCCCCGACCGCGACCGCGCCGCGGTCGGGCCACGCTCGAAGCTTGCTCGGCGGCACGAGACCTTCAGCTGCGACCGCGTGTGCGGCGCGATCGCACCGCCTTGTGGAGTTCGCTGACCAGCACGACGGCGACCGCCACGATGGCGATCCGCCACCAGCCGGGTCCCGTGACGGGCTCGATCTGCAGCACCGCCTGGGTCGGGCCCCAGTAGCTGGCGCTGATGTGGATCGTCAGGGCGAAGATCGTGGCGATCAGCAGGAACCGGTTGCCGCGCACGTGGGTCAGCACGATCGAGCGGTACTCGGAGCG
>SKNP01000329.1 GCA_007120485.1 Nitriliruptoraceae bacterium | reverse complement strand
GTCGACTACGTCTACGACTTCGCGCTGCCGCCGCTGGTGATCCACGCCCTGCTCACCGGCGACGCGGAGCGGCTCCGACGCTGGTGCGAGATCCGACCCCACAACGCGGTCACGGTGCTCGACACCCACGACGGCATCGGCGTCATCGACGTCGGTCCGGACACCTCCGATGCCCATCACCTCGGCCTGCTGTCGGTCGAGGAGATCGACGAGCTCGTCGAGGGCATCCACGAAGCCAGCCACGGCACCTCCCGGCTGGCCACCGGGACGGCGGCGTCCAACGTCGACCTCTACCAGGTCAACTGCACCTTCTACGACGCGCTGGGCGCCGACGATGACGCCTACCTCATCGCGCGGCTGCTGCAGGTGTGGCTGCCCGGCGTCCCCCAGATCTACTACGTCGGGCTGCTCGCCGGCCACAACGACGTCGAACTGCTGCACGCCACGGGGGTCGGCCGCGACATCAACCGCCACCGCTTCAGCCCCGAGGACCTCGAGCGTGCGCTCGCGCGACCCGTGGTCCAACGGCTTGGGGTCCTGCTGCGACTGCGCAACACCCACCCGGCGTTCCAGGGCACCTGGTCGCTGCTGGAGGACGGTCGCGACGACGGCCGGCTGGTGATGCGGTGGGACCAGGACGGCGAGGTGGCCACGCTGGACGTCGACCTGCGTGCCACGCGGTACTCGCTGACGCTCACCCTGGACGGCACGGAGCGGACGGTCGACGACCTCGCGCAGCTGCGCGACGTGTGACGGGACGCAGCCCGGACGGCGGTGGCGGGCTCGCCGCGTGCACCCGACCGGTCGACGTCGTCAGGTCCGGTCGACGTCGGTGGTCGGCGGCGAGGTCCGGTCGCGACGGCGCAGGAACCGGTCGGGGTTGCCGACCGGCGTCCACTCCTGCGGATCCGTGCTGACGCGGCGCCGTCGGGTGAGCCGTCCCCAGGTGAGCGGGTCGACCTTGGGACTGGTGTCGACGGGCGCCAGCCCCCGCGCTGCGCGGTAGGACTGCCGGACCCGGTAGACGAGGTAGACGAGGACCAACTGGGTGCCCAGCACGCCGAGCAGGACCCCGACGGCCAGCAGCATCTCGTGCAGCTCCACGAGCCCTCGTCATCCGGTGGTTGTGGCGGCGGTGGTGGCGGCGACGGCGATCGCCGCTGCGGCCTCGAGCCGGGACGGTACCGCCCCGACCCGAGGCGGGCCCGGGGGGCGCCGCGCTGGCCGAGCCGGGACACGCCCTGGCCGCGTCGCGAGCGGTCACCCGCAGCGCCGTCCGAGCTGGTGGAACGCGATCGCTGCTGCCGCAGCCACGTTGAGGGAGTCGACCGCGTCCGCGAGGACGATGCGGCCCCGGCGGTCCGCGCGTCCGAGCGCGTCCGTGCTCAGGCCGGGTCCCTCCGCGCCCAGCAGCACGGCGAGGCGGTCCTCGCTCGCCACCTCGACGTCACCATCCAGTCGGTCCGCGGCGGGGTCCGGGGTGAGCGCCAGCGTCGTGAACCCGTGCGCGGCGAGCCGGTCGAACAGGTGGTCGAGGTCCCGGCACCACGCCTGCGCGACGTGGAGCACGTGCCCCATGGAGACCCGGATGCTGCGCCGGTACAGCGGGTCCGCGCAGCCGGGGCCGAGGATGACCGCGTCGATGCCCAACGCCCGCGCCGATCGGAACAGCGCCCCGAGGTTCTCGTGATCGTTGAGACCCTCGAGGACCGCGACGCGACGCGCGGTCACCAGCACCTGGTCCAGGTCCGCGGGTGGGAGCCGTTCGCCGCAGGCCAGCACCCCCTGGTGGAGCCGGAACCGCACCACGGTCTCCAGCACCGGACGGTCGACCACGTAGGCGGGCGCGTCGACAGCGGCCAGGACGTCGGTGAGGTCGTCGAGCCGCTCGCGGGCGACCAGCAGCGACCGGACCGGGTACGCGGAGGTGACCAGCTCACGGACCGGGTTGGGTCCTTCGGCGATGAGGACGCCGTGCTGGTGCTCGTAGCGCTTGCGCAGGGCCGCGTCCGTCAGCGCCGCGTAATCACCCAGCCGCGGGTCCTCGGCCCCGTCGACCTCGACCAGTTCGGCCACCGGCGTCAGCTCGTCGGGCTGGCGCCACCGGAAGGACGGCGTCGTCGCTCCGCGGCTTCGCGGGCCTTCAGTTCGGCCTCCTCCGGCGAGGGCGCGGAGCCACCGAGGTGCGCCGGCAGCCACCAGGAGTCGTCGGGGCCGGCGGGCCGCTGCGGGTAGGTGCGCTGGGCGTGATCGACCACCTCGCCGATCGCGCCCATCAGGCGCTGGTGGAGCGCGATCGGATCGTCGCCCGGTTCGGGGTGCACCGGCGGAGCGAACGTCACCGTCACCGCCGTGCGTGACGCCGTGTGGATGGGACGGTCGTGGCCGAAGATCCGCTGGCTGCCCCATACCGCCCCGGGGATCAGCGGCACCCCGGCCTTCAGCGCCATCCGTGCAGCGCCGGGTCGGCCAGCGAGCGGTACGAACGAACGCGACATCGTGCCTTCAGGGAACATGCCGACGACGTCGCCGGCCTCGAGGGCGGCCGCGGCCTCACGCAGCGCGGTGGTGGTGTTGCCGCCGCGGTCGACCCGGATGTGGCCCATCGACCGCATGAGCGAGCCGACGACCTTCTGGTCGAACACCTCGCGCTTGGCGACGAACCGCACCCGACGTCCCCGCTCGCGGGCGCCGTACCCCACGAACACGAAGTCGAGGTATCCGACGTGGTTGGTGGCGATCACCGCCGGGCCGTGGCGCGGGATGTTCTCCGCCCCGTGGATCTGCACGTTCCACCGCGCGAGCACGAACGCCGTCATACTGGCGGCGGTCGCGGTGGCGTAGACAGGGTTCACGAAGGACCTCCTCGGCGGTCGGAGGGTAGTCGTCCCGGCCCGAGCGGCAGCCGAACCGACCGGCGAGGAGCGCGACCACCCCGATCACCACGCCACGATCGACCACCGCGCCACCACCACCGCCCACCGCAGGACCGCCACGGACCACCGCACGACCACCACGTTCCCCACGAGCCCGACCGGACAGGAACCGCATGCCCTGGAGCGCCACCGACATCCCCGACCAGACCGGCCGCACGATCGTGGTCACCGGTGCCTCGTCCGGTCTGGGGGCGGCGACGACGATCGCGCTGGCAACCCGCGGTGCGCATGTGATCCTGGCGAACCGTTCCACCGAGCGGTCCGAGCAACTGATCGACCGGCTCGGTCAGCGGTGCCCCGCCGCGTCGCTGGAGCATCTCCCCCTCGACCTCGCTGATCTCGACGGCATCGAGGCAGCAGCCACCCGGCTGGCCGACCAGCATCCACGGATCGACGCCATCGTCGCCAACGCCGGGGTGATGGCCACCCCGCTGGTCCGCACGGCCGACGGGTTCGAGCTCCAGCTGGGCGTCAACCACCTCGGCCACGTCGCCCTGGTCGGCCACCTCCTGCCGCAGCTGCTGGCGGCCGATGCCGCCCGAGTGGTCGTGGTCTCCTCCACGGCCCACCGGCTTGGGGACATCGACCTCGACGACCTCAACTGGGAGACCCGTCCTTACCAGCGTTGGCCCGCCTACGGCCGCTCGAAGCTGGCCAACCTGCTCTACGTCGACGAACTGCAGCGCCGCTTCGACCTGGTCGGCGCTGACGCGGTCGCCGTGGCCGCGCACCCGGGCTACAGCGACACCGACCTGCAGACCACCGGGCCGGCGATGGGGACACGGTTCACCGCGCCGCTGGTGCGAACCGCCGCCCGCATCGGCGGCGCGATCGCCGCGCAGCCAGCTTCGCAGGGGGCGCTGCCGCAGCTGTACGCGGCGACGGCAGCGGGCGTGCCGGGCGGGTCCTATTGGGGGCCGGACGGCCCCGGTGAAGCGCGCGGCTTCCCCGCACCCGCCGCCCGGTCACACGCTGCCACCGACCCGGAACTGGCTGCCGGGTTGTGGGACCGGTCGGAACACCTCACCGGCGTCACCACCGGCCTGCCCGGAACCCCGGCATGAACACGACCGCCGCCACCCCTGAGCCCGCCGGCCTCAGCGCCGACGACCGGCGCTGGCTCGCCCGCTGCGTCGAGCTCGCCGCCGCCGCCCGGGAGGCCGGCGACGACCCGTTCGGCTCCGTGCTGGTCGACGGCACCGGCGGGATGGTCGCCGACGCCCGCAACACCGTCGCCACCGACCGCGACGTCACCGCCCACCCGGAACTGAAGCTGG
>SKNP01000029.1 GCA_007120485.1 Nitriliruptoraceae bacterium | reverse complement strand
TGTGAAGGCCGGCGTGTGAAGGCCGGCGTGAGCCAGGTGCGTCGGGGAGGTCGCGCCCGGCGTCGTGGGGGAGGTCGACGTGGGCGAGCCGCCGGACGTGGTGCCGGAGCCGGCCGAGGGGCCGGCGTGGGCAACGTCCGCGCCGAGCAGGGGCGCGCCAGGCAACGGGGCGATGCCGGCGGCGACCCGGACGATCGCGGTGCTGCGCTACCTCGCCAGCCAGCCGCGGCCGGTGACTGCCCCGACGATCGGTCGCGCGTTGGGCCTACCCCGGTCCTCGACCTACCGGCTCCTAGCGCTGCTCGTGGAGCAGCGGTTCGTGGTCTACCTGCCGGAGGGGCGCCGCTACGGCCTGGGCGTCGGGGTGTTCGAGCTCGGCTCCGCCTACCTGCGGCAGGGTGGGCTGGAGCGGTTCGGGCGTCCGCTCATCGCGGCGTTGGTCGAGCGCACCGGCGAGACGTGCCACCTCGGCATCCTCGACGGGCGGGACGTGCTCTACCTCGTCGAGGAGGAGCCGCCCGGGGCGGATGCCTTGGTGACCGGGGTCGGCGTGCGGTTGCCGGCGCACCTGACCGCGTCCGGACGCTGCCTGCTCGCCCACATGCCGCCGGACCGGGTGACCGCGATCTACGGCCGTACCGGTGGGCTCAGCCGGCGCACCGAACAGGGGCCGCGCTCGGTGCCGGGGATGCGCGCACGCTTCCATGTGGAACGGCGGCAGGGCTACTCGCTGGAGGAAGGCGAGGTCACCGAGGGGTTCGCGTCCGTCGCCGTCGCCGCCCGCAACCACCTGCAGCAGCCGGAGGCTGCCGTCGCGGTGACGTTCCGCGCCGAGCGGTACGACGAGCCGGCGCGGACGCGGTTGGTCCAGGCGGTCCGTTCGATCGCGGACGAGTTGACGCGGCGCTTGGGCGGTCGGCCGCGGGGAGGCTGACCGCGTCGGCCGGGGGATCGGCCGTACGCCGGGTCCGCAGGACGGGCAGCGGGGCCAGGCCGGCGGCTGTGGACAACCGGCGGTCGGGTCGGTCGGGCTGCGCTTGCCTGGCGGCCAACCGTGAGGCGAGCCATCAGGCGAGCCACCAGCCGAGCTTCCAGGGAGGCGTGTGGATGAGCATCTGGATCGACGTCCGGTTCGACACCGCGACGGCCCATGCGGCTGCCCGCGAGCTCCGCTCGGTCGCCGCGGAGGTGGAGGCGGCCGCCGAGCGGCGGGCGGACCTCGCGGACCAGGCCCGCGACGGGTGGACCGGTCGGCAGCGCGAGTGGTTCGACGACGTCGTCGGCGCGCAGCTCGCTGAGGCCGGTGACCTGGTGGAGGCGCTGCGTGCCGCAGCGGTGCGGATCGAGGACGACCTGGCGGCCGCCACGGCTGAGCAGCGGCGGCGGGTGGAGGCGCGCCTCGCCGAGCAGCGTGCCGCGGAGGCAGCGGCGGAGCGACGTGAACGCCTGGCGGGGGCGCACTGATGGCGGCCCCGAGCGGCACCGTGTGGGCGCGCCCGAGCCGGCTGCACCGGTACCGCGATGACCTGCTGGAGGTCGACGTGGAGCTGCTGCTGCGTGGCAGCGGGCTCGGGGACACCCTCTCGGCGTACGCCTACGGCAACCCGGACGGCACCGCCGATCACGGGCACCTCGCCGACGAGGTCGTGCTCCACGGTCGCGGCTGCCTCGTCGTCGACCTGCACGTCGGCGCGGTCGCCGCCGCCTTCGACGCCATCGACGGGTACGACCGGCTGGGGCCTCGGTCCGTCCCCGCGGCGAAGCTCGACCGTCGTCTCCGCCAGTACATCCGCGCCCGCGAGGAGGACGATCTGCATGGGCTGCTCATCCCGTTGGACGACGACACGTGGGAAGAGCTGGTGTGGGGGCCCGGCGGGGCACCTGAGTGCGTCGCCGGCACCTATGGCGGGGGCGGCGCGATCCTCGGTCCCGACGGCCGGCTCTGGCCCATCGTCATCCCGGAGGTCGAGTGGGACGATCGTACGATCCACGCCATCCGGTCGGACCGTCCACACCTCGACCCGCGAACCCTCGGCGGGACCGACCCCGGTTGGTTCACCGTCGATCGGATCGAAGGGGTGACGCGCTTGAAGGACCCGCCCGGCTTGCTCGGTCGCTTCGGGGTGTTCTCGTTGGGTGGCGGGTTCAGCAACTTCCGGCCGCGTCCAGACCTGCTTCCCAACCTCTCGATCGACGAGCACGGGTTCCCCCACCTCCACACGGCGGCCGGGGATGCCACGGCCAGCTACCAGGGCCGTGACGCGATGTCCCGCAGCGATGCCCTCGCCGAGGGGCTGCTCCACCCCGAACGGGCCACCCTCCTGGTGGGCGGACGGCAGGTCGCGGTCGACCCCCGGCGCATCAGCCACTACCCCGATGATGTGCGGCGATCCTTCCACCAGCACCGCACCGGCAACGCGCCCCGGTCGGTGGCGCCGGGTGCCGCTCGCCAGCGGCAGGCCGGCAGAGCCCGAAGCGGCCTCGACCTGCTCGAAGGAGCGGCCTCGGGCAAGCAGGCGGTCGACGATCTGGACCAGAGCGGCTTCGTCCGCTACCAGGTGACCTACGCGAGTCACCCCGACGGTCGTCGGCGGGCGGACATCCGCGCCTACCGCGTCCAGCAGACCAACACCTCGGACCCGAAGCTGCAGGTCCGGCCGATGCATCTCCACCTCGACGGCGATCGGCTGGTCGAGACACCGATGGGGTTCGACGATCCGAGGACCCCCGACCCCGGGTGGCAGCCCGACGACGGGTACCAGGTCGTCTCCCGGACGTGGTAGCACGGGCCGGTGACCCGGCCCGTTAGCTCAGCCCGCTAGCCCGGCCTGGTAGCTCGGCCCAGTCGGAGGAGGCAGACTCCGCGGTCGATCCGGAGGCGAGCCGTGCCGTACCGCATCCTCAGCATCGACGGCGGGGGCATCCGCGGGATCATCCCCGCCACGGTCCTCGCACACCTCGAGGCCGACGCCGGCCGGCCGGTCCATGAACTGTTCGACCTGATCGTCGGGACCTCCACCGGGGGGATCATCACCCTCGCTCTGGCGGGCCGGTCGGACGGCACCGCGCCGCTGACCGCCGCCCGGGCCGCGGATCTCTACGCGGAGCAGGGATCCCGCATCTTCTCCCGGTCAGCGATCCACCGGGCCCGCACCCTCGGTGGGATGCTCGGCAACCGCTACCCGGCGACCGGGCTGGAGCAGGTGCTGCACGAGACCCTCGGGCAGACGCGGCTCGCGGACCTGTCGAGCGACGTCGTCATCCCCGCCTACGAGACCGAGATGCGCGTGCCGTGGTTCTTCCGCAGCCGCCGGGCTCGGGACGATGCCGCGTACGACTTCGCGATCCGCGACGTCGCACGTGCGACCGCCGCAGCTCCGACCTACTTCCCCGCCGCACGGATCACCGCGGGCGACGGGGAGGACTGGACCTTGATCGACGGTGGCACGTTCGCGAACAACCCGACGATGTGCGCGATCGCGGACGCGCTGGCCGACCACGGGGCCGGTGACCTGCAGGTCCTCTCGCTCGGTACCGGCGAGTTGACCCGATCGCTCAGCTACGACCGGATCCGATCGTGGGGGTTGCTCGGGTGGGCCCGCCCGTTGCTGGACGTCGTGTTCGACGGCGTCAGCCAGACCACCGACCACCACGCCCGGCAGCTGTCCGGCGCGGCAGGCGACGACGCCGAACACCACCGGTGGCAGGTGCGGCTGAGCGTGGGAAGCGACGACCTCGACGATGCCACCGCGGACAACGTCGCCACGCTGCGCCGTCTGGCTGAGGACCTGGTCACCGAGCACGCGGACGCCCTGGCCAAGCTGGCACGGCGCCTGGTTCCCGACCAGCCCGAGGATCCGACCGGCTGAACCGCACCGCCGGCCGGTACCCACGGCGGTCCGGGTCCGCACGCGCCGTGCGGTCCGTGAACCTGCGCGTCGTCCGACTTGCGAAGCTGGGGTCGAGCCCCTTCCGTGGAGCGCCACGCGCGCGTCTTCGGGGGAAGCGTGCGTATCCCCGCGCGACGCCGCCTCCCGCGGTCCCCTCGCGCTCCCCGACCTGCTGTGCTGGTATCGATCGGGCGTCCGCGCCGGTCGGTCACCGACGCGCTGCGACCGCCGACCGACCGCTCAGGACCCGCGTTCCTGGGCTGGAGCCTTCACCGACCTCGCGAGGAGCGATCCGTGCCTGAGCTGTACATCGACGGGACCTGGCAGGACGCCGCAGCGGGCGCCACACGCGAGGTCATCGACCCCTTCGACGCGTCCGTGGTGCGGACGGTGAGCGAGGCGGACGCCGACGACACCGCGGCAGCGATCGCCGCCGCACGTCGGGCGTTCGACCAGAGCGACTGGGCGCACCGTGCTGGCGCAGAACGCGGACAGCTGCTGTTCCGTCTGGCCGACGCGATGGAAGCCGACGCGGAGCGCCTCGCCGGACTGGAGACCACCGACACCGGCAAGACCCTGGAGGAGAGCCGCCAGGACATGGTCGACATCGTCGGGGTGGTCCGCTATTACGCCGGTCTCGCCGACAAGGCTGCCGGTGAGGTGATCGACGCCCCCGACCCGCGGATCCGCTCGATCGTGGTCCGTGAGCCGGTCGGGGTCTGCGCCCAGATCTCCCCGTGGAACTACCCCCTGCTGCAGGCCTCCTGGAAGTTCGCGCCCGCGTTGGCCGCCGGCAACACGATCGTGGTCAAGCCGTCGGAGCTGACGCCGTTGACCACGATCCGGACCTTCGAGCTGCTCGCCGACCTCGGCCTGCCCGACGGCGTGGCCAACCTCGTGCTCGGCGCCGGGCCCACCGTCGGCGCGACCATGTCGGAATCGCCGGACGTCGACCTCGTCTCGTTCACCGGTGGGATCGTCACCGGCCGACACGTGATGCGGGCCGCCGCCGGCAACATGAAGAACGTCGCGCTGGAACTCGGTGGCAAGAACCCCAACCTCGTGTTCGCCGACGCGGACCGTGACCTGGCCATCGACCAGGCGCTCAACGCCGTGTTCTTCCACGCCGGCCAGGTCTGCTCCGCTGGTGCACGGCTGCTGGTCGAAGCCTCGATCCACGACGAGGTGGTGGACGCGCTGGTCGAACGGGCGCAACGGATCGTGCTCGGTAACGGCCGCGAGCCGGCCACGGAGTCCGGCCCGTTGATCTCCGCCGACCACCGCGCCAAGGTGGAGGGCTACGTCGCCGGCGCGATCGAAGAGGGTGCGACGCTGCGCTGCGGTGGTGCCCGGCCCGACGACTCCGCGCTGGCCGACGGGTTCTTCTACCTGCCGACGATCCTCACCGACTGCCGCCCGGAGATGACCATCGTCCGTGAGGAGGTGTTCGGGCCGGTGCTCACCGTCGAGCCGTTCACCGATGAGGCGGACGCGTTGGCTCGCGCCAACGACACCGACTCAGGGCTCGCCGCCGGGGTGTTCACCTCCGACCTCGGCCGCGCCCAGCGTGTGTCACAGGCGCTGCGGTTCGGGACCGTGTGGATCAACGACTTCCACCCCTACTTCCCGCAGGCGCCGTGGGGCGGGTACGGGACGTCGGGGATCGGCCGTGAACTCGGGCACCTCGGCCTCGAGGAGTACACCGAGGTCAAGCACATCGCGCACAACACCGCTCCCGAGCCGCTGCACTGGTTCGGGAAGGGAGGGAGCACGTGAGCGAGGACGGCCGAGCAGGGGACGCGACGTCGGATGCGGGGACCGACGCGGCGTCGGACGGGTCCGCCCCGGCCAGTGGGTCGAACACGGCGACGGACGGCACCGCGCCGAAGGTCGTCTGCGAGGGGCTCTGGAAGGTCTTCGGACCGAAGCCGGAGCGGATCGTCAACTCGTCGGAGGCCGACCTGCCGCGCGACGAACTCATGGCGCGGACCGGGTGCGTCGCGGCCGTGGCGGACGTGTCGTTCGAGGTCGCTCCGGGCGAGATCTTCGTCGTCATGGGGCTCTCCGGCAGCGGCAAGTCGACCCTGGTGCGGTGCCTGACGCGGCTGATCGAGCCGACCGCCGGACGGATCGAGCTCGCCGGTCGGGACGTGCTGGCCAGCTCCGACAAGGAGCTGCGGGACCTGCGGCGCAACCGGGTCAGCATGGTCTTCCAGCACTTCGGGTTGCTGCCGAACCGCACGGTCCGCGACAACGTCGCCTACGGCCTCGAGATCTCCGGGATCGACCGCGCGACCCGGTACGCCCGAGCCGACGAGCTGATCGACCTGGTCGGGCTCGGCGGGTTCGCCGACTCGCGGCCCGACGAGCTCTCCGGTGGGATGAAGCAGCGGGTCGGCCTCGCGCGAGCGTTCGCGAACGAACCCGACATCCTGCTGCTCGACGAGCCCTTCAGCGCCCTCGACCCGCTGATCCGCGCGGAGATGCAGACCGAGGTGGTCCGGCTCCAGCGCCAGCTGGATGTCACCATGGTGTTCATCACCCACGACCTGCGGGAGGCCCTGCGCCTCGGGGACCGGATCGCGGTGATGCGCGACGGGCGCACCGTGCAGATCGGGACGGCGGCGCAGCTGCTCGAGGACCCGGCCGACGACTACATCCGTGACTTCACCGCGGACGTGCCGCGGGCGCTGGTGCTCACCGCGGGAGACGTCGCCGAGCCCCTGACCGGTGACGGCCCATCACCGGAACGCGAGATCCCTGCTGACACGCTGTTGCGCGACTGCATCCCCGGGGTGGCGGACGGCTCGGGCCTGCGCGTCGTCGCCGAGGACGGCACGGTGATCGGTGCGCTCGGTCGCCGTCGGGTGCTCGACGCGATCCACGGCGGTCGGCCCACGACCGATGCAGCGTCGACGGCACGGTTGTGAGCTCGACCCTCACCGAGCGAGCGGAACCCGACGGCGCTGGTACCTCCGGCGCGTCCGGGCCACGACGCGCTCGCTCGGTTCAGGTCCGTCCGTTGGGCGTCGTGGCGGTCGTGGCGCTGCTGGCCGTGGTGGTCGCTGCCGTGGCCTCCGCCTCGGGCACGTTCCCGGCCGCCTGGCGGGTCCCCCTGGGTGATGGCCTCGACGAGGTGCAGGACTGGGTGGTCCGCAACCGCGGGAGCCACTGGTTCTTCGTCGGCGTCCTCACGCCGATCTCGACCGCGATCCGAGCGTTGCTCATGGAGATCGACGCGTGGCTGGGCCTGCTCGGCTGGCCGGGCGTCATGCTGCTGATCGGCACGATCGCCACGGTCGTCGCCAACTGGCGGGTTGCGATCGTGTCGGTCGCCGCGCTCGTCGTGATCGGGCTCATGGGGCAGTGGGACGACGCGATGCGCACCCTCGCCCTGATGTCGACCGCGGTCGCCGTCGCACTGGCCATCGGGGTGCCGCTCGGTGTGCTGTCCGGCCGGCGTCCCGCGGTCGCGGCCGCGCTACGCCCGCTGCTCGATGCGATGCAGACCACGCCGGCCTACATCTACCTGTTGCCGTTGGTGTTCCTGTTCGGCATCGGCGACGTCCCGGCCGTGATCGCCACGCTCATCTACGCGCTGCCACCGGCGGTCCGCCTGACGGCCCTGGGGATCCGCACCGTGCCGGACGACCTGCTCGAGGTCGGTCGTTCGAGCGGCGGCACCTCCCGACAACTCCTACGCACCGTCCAGCTACCGACGGCGCTGCCGTCGATCCGGGTCGGGGTCAACCAGACCATCATGATGGCGCTGGCCATGGTGGTGATCGGTGCGCTGATCGGCGGGACCGGGCTCGGGCTCGGCGTCCTGCGGGGGTTGCAGAGCGTCGACGTCGGTCGATCGCTCGAACCCGGCGTCGCGATCGTGCTGATCGCCGTGCTGTTGGACCGCATCACCTACGGCGCCGGCGGCCGCCGTCGACGTGGCCCCGCGTGGCGGCGCCCCGCGCTGGTCGCCGGTGCGTTCGTGGCGGGCCTGGGCCTCGGCGCGCTTCCCTTCGCCCGTGAGGTGCCCGGCGCGGGGATCCTCGCGTTCGCCGAGCCGGTCAACCAGGCGTGGGGCGCGGCCGAATCCGCGATCCGGGGCACCACCCGCGCCTTCAGCGCCGTGCTGCTCTCGTTCGGGCTCGAGCCCCTACGACAGGGGCTGTTGCTCATCCCGTGGTGGCTGCTGATCCTGGTCGTCGCGGTGGTCGCCTGGCGGGTCGTTGGGGCGGGCGTGGCGACCTTCACGGTGGTCGCGTTCGGCACCACGGGCGCGCTCGGCCTCTGGCCGGAAGCGATGAACACCGCCAGCCAGCTCGGGGTCGCGGCGGCCCTCGCCGTGGCGATCGGGCTCCCGCTCGGGGTCGCGGCCGGCCTGTCGGATCGGCTCGATCGGGCGTTGCGTCCGGTCCTCGACACGCTCCAGACCATGCCCGCGTTCGTGTACCTCATCCCGGTCGTCGCCCTGTTCGAGCTCGGGCGGGTCCCCGGCGTCATCGCCACGGTCGTGTACGCGATGCCGCCGGTCGTGCGCCTGGCCAGCGCCGGCATCCGTGCGGTCCCCGGATCGCTGGTGGAGGCGGCCCGCTCCACGGGCGCGACCCGTTGGCAGCTGCTCCGCACGCTCCAGTTGCCCGTCGCGCGGCCACAGATCCTCCTCGGGGTGAACCAGACCATCATGATGGCCCTGGCCAGCATCGTGATCGCCGGGCTGATCGGTGCCGGTGGCCTCGGGTTCGAGACCGTGCTGGGCCTCACGAGGGGGGAGGTCGGCCGCGGCTTCGAAGCCGGGCTGGTGATCGTCCTGCTCGGCATCCTCCTGGACCGGATCACCCAGGCGCTCGGGAGCGATGACGAAGCCACCCGCGCCACCGTCAAGACCGCCTGAGCCGTGCGGACACCACGTCCCCGCAGCGCGACATCCACAGAACCCCACGTACGTCCCCAACGACAGGATCGCATCCATGAGGACCCGTTCCCGCATCTTCGCTGCCGGCGCCAGCCTGGCGCTGCTGACCGGAGCCTGCGCCTCCGGCGTCGGCAACGGCGACGGCGAGCCCGTCACGCTCGCCGCCAACCCCTGGCCGGGCTCGTTCGCCAACGTTCACGTCGCCGCGCAGGTGATGGAGTCCGAGCTCGGCATCGACGTCGACATCACCGAGATCGATGAGAACGCCCAGTGGTCCGGGCTGGACGGCGGCGAGCTCGACGCCGTGCTCGAGGTCTGGCCCTCCGGCCACGGCGACAACATCGAGACCTACATCGATGACCTCGGCAGCGTCGAGGACCTCGGTGAGCTCGGTGCCCTCGGCCAGATCGGCTGGTTCGCGCCCAGCTACGTCGTCGACGAGAACCCGGACATGGCCACCTGGGAAGGGCTCGAGGGCAACGAGGAGATGTTCGCCACGGCCGAGACCGGCGACAGCGGTCGTTTCCTCGCCGCGGACCCGAG
Organism: Nitriliruptoraceae bacterium; assembly: GCA_007120485.1. Lineage (GTDB taxonomy): Bacteria > Actinomycetota > Nitriliruptoria > Nitriliruptorales > Nitriliruptoraceae > SKTG01. The sequence continues at coordinate 5,161 of SKNP01000029.1, read as the reverse complement.
CTTCGTCCAGTTCGACGAGGTCATCATCGAGAACCTCGGGCTCGACTTCGAGGTCGTGCAGTCCGGATCCGAGGCCGCGCAGCTGACCGAGGTCGAAGCCGCCCTCGACGACGGCGAGCCGGTGCTGTTCTACTTCTACACCCCCCACTGGCTGCACGCGAAGTACGACCTGGAGCTGGTCGAGCTGCCCGAGTACGAGGAGGGTTGTGAGGAGCCGGAGGAGGAGCGGACCTGTGGCTACCCCGAGGACGTGCTCATGAAGGTCGCCGCGGCCGATCTCGACGAGCGCAACGAGGAGGCCTACGAGTTCCTCGTCAACTTCCAGATGGAGAACGAGTGGCAGGACGAGATCACGTTCATGATCGATGAGGAAGGCATGGAGCCGGACGAGGCTGCGGCCGCATGGATCGAGGACAACGAGGACGCCTGGTCGGCCTGGCTGCCCTGATCCACGAGGCGGCCGGGGACCGGGCCGCACCCCCGTCCCCGGCCGCCACCGGTGCCGTCCGCGCGCGCGGACGGCACCGGTGGTCGGACCGCTAGAAGCGACCGAGCTCGCCGACGACCTCACCGTCGTCGACGAACGTGACGACGAACTCCTCCTCCTGCTCGCCCGGCATCCCGGGTGAGCCCGCCGGCATCCCCGCCAGCGCGATGCCGTCGACGTCCGGACGGTCCTCCAACAGCTTGTGGATCGCTTCCATCGGCACGTGACCTTCGACCGCGTAGCCAGCCACCTCGCCGGTGTGGCAGGACGCTTCGCTATCGGGCACGCCCGCGTGGCGTCGCATCGGGCCGAGGTCGTCGTACATCTCCTGGTGGATCTCGAACCCGTACCCGGCGAGGTGGTCCTCGTACTCCCCGCAGCAGCCGCAGGTCTCGGTGCGGTGCACGACGAACTCGACACCGTCAGCGACGGCGCGCAGCTCGGCCTCGTCCGGGCCGGCCTCGGGGATCGGGTCCGCTGGCGCGGTACAGCCGGCGATCAACGCCCCTGCGGCCGCGAGCGCGGCCAGCGACGGCCAGCGCGATCGTCGCGAGGCGGTAGCCACGTCGGTGGGGGCCGGGTCGGTGGGGGCCAGGCGGATCGGGGACAGGGGTGCGGTGCGGGACATGCCGGGCTCCGGTGCAGGGCGATGGGCAGCAGCCCACGGCGTCGACAGGTGCGGGTCGGCGCACGGCTCGCGCGCGGACGCCCGTAGCATCGACGCGAGGTGGCGCTACTCGCTGGGGCTGAAGGTCCCGAACCGCGAGGACGTCCGTCGCCGATGGCTCCGTCAGGAGCTCGGGAACCGCTCCCAGGCACGCCCCTCGTGGCCGTACGTGGCCACGTCGGGGTGGAGGATCTCCGCGAGGATCTCCGCGGACTCCACCAGCCGTGGCCCCGGCCGGTTGAAGTAGTGGTGACCGTCGGCGATGGCGACCTGCCCCTCCCGCACGGCCCGTAAGGACCCCCAGCCAGGTAGCTCGGTGAGCGCGGCGGCCTCCGTCCGGGTGCGGTCGAGGTCGAACCCGCAGGGCAGCACCACGATCGCGTCCGGGTCCAGCGAGCGGATCGTCTCCCAGTCGGTCCAAGGGGAGTGGGCGCCCGCCTCACCCAGCAGCTCCTCGCCGCCGGCGGCGTCCAGCAGCTCCGGCATCCAGTTGCCGCCGGCCATCAACGGATCGATCCACTCGATCGTGACGACGCGTCGCCGTGGCTGGCTCGCGGTCCGCTCCCGCACCTGCGCGATCCGGTCGGCCATGTCCGACACCACCTGATCCCCCCGATCGGGGACGCCGAGCGCAGTGGCGACGCGCCGCACGTCCGCCTCCACGTCCGCGAGCCGGTTCGGTTCGCAGGGGACCACCTCGACATCGCCGTCGAGGTGGTCGCGCACCGCGGCCTGCACGTCCGCGAAGCTCACCGCGCACACCTCGCACAGCGACTGGGTGAGGACGAGGTCGGGTGCGAGGTCCCGCAGGACGTCGGTGTGGACCTCGTACACCGACAACGCCTGCTCGAGGATCGAGCGCAGCTGGTCGTCGATCTCACGGCTGTCGCCGGTCACCGGGACGCGTGGCGCGGTCACGATGGGCAGCGCCTCGACACCCGGCGGGTGGTCGCACTCGTGGCTGCGGCCGACCAGCTGCTCCCCGCACCCGAGCGCGTGGACGATCTCCGTGGTGGACGGAAGCAGGCTGATCACGCGTGACACGGGGACCCCGGGGAGGCGCTGGTGGGTGGCTCGAGACACCGGACCCTACTGGGTGTCGTCGCGGTCCCCGGAGCGGCCCCGGCCGGGCGGTGCGGCCCTAGCGGTCCCCGTGTGGTCCACTCGATCCGATCGCAAGGTCCGATCGATCCAACCATCTCGGCGATCCCGAACCTCGCGGAGCCACGCGCACCACGGCTCGACCACTCACACCATCGAAACGCGCTCTCGGGGGATCATCGTGCGTCGCTTCTTCGACGGGCTCGCCGGGATGGTCACCCGCCGGCCCCTCGTCACCGTCCTGGTCATGCTCGCGCTCACCGCCGTGTTCGGTGGGTTCGCCGGCCAGGCCGTCACCGAGGACGGCGTCGCCGTGGAGAGCGAGGTCGCCGACGCCGTCGACCGACTGGACGACGAGTTCGGCGAGGCGAGCTCCGTCGTGCAGATCGTGGTCACGGCCGAGGACGGCGACGACGTCCGCCGCGTCGACGCGTTGGACTACACCGAGCGGCTCGAAGCCGCGATCGAGGACAGCGACGTCGCCGACACCCTGGTCGACGACGACCAGCAACCGGCGATCGCCTCGTACGTCGGTGGGGCGCAGATGGGCGCCGAGATGGCCGGCATCAACGTCGCCGACCTCGACGACGAGCAGGTACGCGAACTCCAGGCCGAGTCGCTGGAGATGCTCCCGCCGCAGGTCTCGGGGCTGTTCGATGGGCTCGTCGCCGACGGCGATCCGCCGACCGCCGGGCTGATCCTGGTGTTCCAGGACGCCACCGGGCTGGAGACCGAGGAGGCACAGCTCGAGCAGCAGCGTGACCTGATCGCCGTCGTCGACACGGTCGACACCCCGGACGGGTTGCAGGCGGACCCGTTCAGCTTCGGGTTGCTCCTGAGCGACGGCGACATCGGTCCGGAGGTCGGGCGGCTGTTCGGCACCGCGCTGGCGATCATCCTGGTGGTGCTCGGGTTCGTCTACTGGGTCAAGCCCGATGCCGGCCAGCGCACCCGCATCGGTCGTCGGACCGCTGCCGACGTCGGGCTCACGCTCCTGGTGATCATCCTCTCGGTGGTGTGGATGCAGGGCATCGGGGTGTTGCTCGGCCCCGACTACGCCGGACTGATCAGCTACTTCTCGCCGCAGACCCAGATCGTCCCGATCCTGATCGTCGGGCTCGGTGTGGACTTCGCGATCCACCTGCTGGCTCGCTACCGCACGGAGGTCGGTCGCGGCTCCTCACCGGCCGTCGGGTTCGCGACGGCGATGCGGACGGTCGGGCTGACCCTGCTGCTGGTGACGGCGGCCACCGCGATCGGGTTCCTGACCAACCTGGCCAGCCCGGTCGACTTCCTCGCGACCCTGGGGGTCCTCGCCGCGGTCGGGATCGCGGCCGCGTTCGCGCTCACGCTGACGTTGCTGCCGGCGATCCGGGTCAGCCTCGACCGCCGGGCCGAGCGTCTGGGCGCGCTCCCGCAGGGAGCGCTCGACACCCAGAAGGACGCGACGCTGCCGCGCGTCATCGGCCGCACCGCCTGGCTGGCCGAGCGGGCACCGATCCCGACCTTGCTGGTCGCCGTGGTGCTGGCCGGTGCGGGCGGCTACGGCTTCACCCAACTGGACAGCGAGTTCAACCTCACCGACTTCGTCCCGCAGGACGAGCCGCTGTTGGACACCTTCGACACCCTCGAGGAGGAGTTCGACGGCGGGTTCGACGAGACCACCGAGGTGCTGCTCACCGGTCAGCTCGCGACCCCCGATGCGCACGACGCGACGGTCCAAGCGATCGAGCGATCGGGCGAGCTCGACGACGTGGAGACGCTCGGCGACGTCCCGGACGGGACCACCCTGGTCGGCGTGCTCGGTCAGGCCTTCGGCGACGATGAGCTCGCACCCCAGCTGGGCGACCTCGGGGTCCAGGAGGACCTGACCGTGGCGGAGGACGCGGACGTCGACGAGCTGTACACGTTCCTGCTCGCCGAGGTCGACGGGGCCGACGAGGTCCTCGCCGACACCGACGATGGGTGGGTCGGGCGGGTGAGCCTGCGCACCACCGCCGGCCAGTCCGGTGCCTTGCCGCTCGAGCAGGGGCTGCAGGAGGCCTTCGCGCCGGTGAACGACGCGGGGGTCGAGGCGATCCCAGCCTCGCAGGAGATCGTCCAGGCGAACATCGGCGTGGACATCGAGGATTCGCAGATCCTGTCGCTGTTGATCGCGCTCGGTGCCGCGATGGCGCTGCTGGTCGTGCACTTCACGATCGCGGCACGGCGTCCGATGGTGGGCGTGCTCACCGTCCTGCCCGTCGGGCTGGTGCTCGCGCTGACGTTCGGGATGATGTCGCTGACGGGGATCCCCCTGAACCCGGTGACCGCCACCCTCGCGGCGCTCTCGATCGGGATCGGGGTCCCGTTCACGATCCACGTGACCTCGCGGTTCCTGGAGGAGCGCAGCCGCCCGTACGACGGGCAGACCGCGCTGCGCCGGACGGTCTCGCAGACCGGTGGTGCACTCGCCGGGTCCGCCCTGACCACGGCGATCGGGTTCGGGATCCTGACCACCTCGACGTTGGTGCCGTTCGAGCAGCTCGGCTACGTCATCGTGTACGCCATCGTGTTCTCGCTGTTCGCGGCGGTGCTGGTGCTACCGAGCCTGCTCACCCTGTGGGACCGCACCGATCGTCGGCGCCACGGGCAGGCCGCGTCGGCGGCGACACCCGACGTCGCCGAGACCATCACGGCCTGACCATGAGGCTGCCGTGAGGCGGCCGGTCAGCCGTTGGGCTCACCCGACGATGCTGCGGACGGGACGATGGGCCAGACTGCGCACGCTCTCATCGCCCCCACCGCGAGGCTCTCGTGCTCGAACTCCGCGATCTCCACAAACGTTACGGCTCGACGACCGCGCTCGATGGCGTCGACCTGACGGCCGCGACCGGACGTCTGCTCGGCTTCCTCGGACCGAACGG
>SKNP01000217.1 GCA_007120485.1 Nitriliruptoraceae bacterium | reverse complement strand
GGACGTCGGCGAAGTCGAGGTTGATCAGCCCCGGGGTGGTGATCAGGTCGGTGATGCCCTGGACGCCCTGGAGCAGCACGTCGTCGGCGAGCTTGAACGCCTGCATCACCGAGGTGTCGCTCTCGGCGATCTGCAGGAGCCGGTCGTTGGGGATGACGATGAGGGTGTCGACCTCCTCCTTCAGCTCCTCGATGCCGTCCTCGGCCTGCGCCGAACGCTTGCGGCCCTCGAAGGTGAACGGGCGGGTGACGACGCCGATCGTCAGCGCGCCGAGTTCCTTCGCGACCTGGGCGACCAGCGGCGCGGCACCGGTGCCGGTCCCGCCCCCCTCGCCAGCGGTGACGAACACCATGTCCGCGCCCTTGAGCACCTCGACGATCTCGTCGCGGTGATCATCGGCCGCTTGACGTCCGACCTGCGGGTCGGCGCCGGCGCCGAGCCCGCGGGTCAGGTCGCGGCCGACGTCGAGCTTGACGTCGGCGTCCGACATCAGCAGTGCCTGGGCATCGGTGTTGATCGCGACGAACTCCACGCCACGCAGCCCCGCATCGATCATGCGGTTCACCGCGTTGACGCCGCCGCCACCGATGCCGACGACCTTGATCACGGCCAGGTAGTTGGACGGTGCTGCGGTCACGGGATCCTCCTCGTCGGCCTCGGGATCGGCCTCAAGCATCGTGGTGCGGACGAGGTTGGAGCCCTCGACCTCAGGTAGAGGTCCAGACTTATGTCAACCTCTCGGGACCGTAGCGAGACGGGGAACGCAGGGTCAAGCACCTGACCCCGTCCTTCCCGCTCGGGCGGACCGATCCGTCCGGCGCGGCGCCTCCGCCGGACCGCGGGGTCACGGCCCGACGACCACCGGCGCCCCGGGAGCGCGGACGTCGATCACCTCGACCGGCGCGTCCCCGACGTCCTCCAGCACCGCCCCCAGCGCCCGCACCTTCTCATCGATGCGGTCGGCTCGCCCGAAGCGCACCCGTTCGCCGGTACGCAGCTCCAGTTCGAGGTCGTCCACGTCCGCCGCCACGTAGCGGACGACCTCACTGCGCAGGGGCCCGGAGAGCCCCCGCCAAGCGCGGTGGGCGTTGGCCAGGGCCGCGTGATCGGCGACGTCCGCCCCCGGCTCGGGAGGTGCGTCCGACAGCTCGATCACCGGCAGACCGTCGCCGACGTCGTCGAGCAGCACGATCCCGTCCCGGTCGACGACCCGCTCGTGGCCATCCCCGGTGACGGCCACGGCTGGCTGTCGCTCGACGACGGTGATGCTCACCGTCAACGGATCGGCCCGTCGGGCGTCCGCCGACCGGACCAACGCCAGGTCCTCGACCTGCTGCTCGGCCTCCCCGAGCGACAGCCGCAGGGTCGAGCGCCCGAGTTCGAGCCCGGCAGCGTCGCGGACCTCCCCGTCGCTGAGCCGCTCGGTCCCGGCGACGGTCACCTCCTCGAGCCCGACCAACGCGGACCGTTCGACCGCGACCAACCCCGCGACCACCGACAGCACGACGAGCGCGATCAGGGTGCGACGCAGACGCACGCGGCGCCGTTGCTGGCGGACCTCCGCCCGTCGTTCCGCGATGCGCTCGTCGATCACCACGAGGCGTCGCCCGCCGTCTCGAACCGGCCGAGGTGCACCACCTCGGCGATCAGATCGACACCCGCCGTCTCCGCGACGCGCTGCTGGATACGGCGGATCAGCGTGGCGACATCGGTGGCGGTGGCACCCGGCCGGGTGACGATGAAGTTCGCGTGCCGCTCCGACACCTTCGCGCCACCGACCGCCATCGCTTTGCCGCCGGCCGCATCGATCAACCGGCCGGCCGAGTCACCCGACGGGTTGGTGAACACCGACCCGCAGTTGGGCTCGTTCAGCGGCTGGTGCTCGCGTCGCCAGCGACGGATCGAGGCGATCTCCTCGCGCACCGTGGCGGCATCACCGGGCTCGAACACCAGGCTCGCGCCGACCACGACCGCGTCGGTGGGCAGATCGCTGTGGCGGTAGGTCAGCCCGAGCGCCTCCAAGGGCCAGGTCTCGCGGGTGCCGCTGGCCAAGCGGACGAGCTCCACCGTGACGAGGTGGTCACGCATCTCGCTGCCGTGCGCACCGGCGTTCATGCGGACCGCTCCCCCGAGCGTCCCCGGCACGGCACAAGCCCAGGCGAACCCGGTCAGGCCGGCGTCGGCGACCTTGACGGCCAGCGTCGGCAACGGCTCCGCCGCACCGGCGTGCACGCGCCGGTCCTCGATCTCCAGACCCCGGTACCCGCGCCCGAGGTGCACCGCGATGCCCGGCCACCCGTCATCGCTGACCAGGAGGTTCGACCCGCGGCCGACGATCGCGTGCGGGACCTCGTAGGCAGCGGCGGCTCGGCCGACCGCGACCAGGTCCTCGTCGGACTCGGCGGTCACCAGGACCCGAGCCGTCCCGCCCACCCGGAGCGTGGTCATGCCCGCCAGCGACGCCTGGCCCGTGACCGGTCCACGGCAGCTGCTGGCGAGCTCGGCGACGAGCGGATCGGCCGCGTGGTCGCCCACGTGCCCGGCGGTCGGTATCCCGGTGGGGCTCACCGGCGGTCCCGTAGCCGGCCGAGCAAGGTGGGGCCGACCTGGGTCACGTCTCCCGCTCCGGTGGTGAGCACCAGGTCGCCGTCGCGCACCACCTCGAGCAGTTCGTCGAGCACGTCACCCAGGTGCGCCCGGTAGGCCACCATCGCGCCCGCCGCGGTCGCGGCATCAGCGACCGTGTGGCCGGTCACCCCCGGCACCGGGGGCTCCCCCGCTCCGTAGACCTCCGTGACGATGACGACGTCGGCCGCGGAGGCCGCCCGGCCGAGCTCCGGACCGAAGGTGGCGGTGCGCGAGTACCGATGCGGCTGGACGACCAACACGATGCGGCCCGGATCGGTGGATCGGGCCGCAGCGAGGGTCGCGCGCAGCTCCGTGGGGTGGTGGGCGTAGTCATCGACGATCGTGACGCCGGCCGCTTCACCGAGCCGTTGGAACCGACGCGTCGCGCCGGCGAAGGTGGTCAGCCCGGCTGCGGCCCGCTCCAGGTCGACGCCGAGGTGGTGGCAGATCGCCATCGCCGCGGTGGCGTTGAGCAGGTTGTGCCGCCCGGGGATCCCGAGCGTGATCTCGGCGGCGTCCTGCCCGTGGACGCGCAACCGGTGCCGCCCGTCCTCGGCGGTCACCGTGCGGATGTCAGCGCGCGGGTCGATGCCGTAGGTCACCACCGGCGGTTCCACGTGGTCGATCAGTTCGGCGGTGGGTGGATCGTCGAGGCAGAGCACGGCGGGGGCGCCCGGCGCCCGGCGCTCCAGGAACCCGAGGAAGGCCTGGCGGACCGCGGCGAGGTCCTCGAACTCCTCGGGATGATCGTGCTCGAGGTTGGTGACGACGGCCAGGTCGGGGCGGAACACCAGGAAGGACCGATCGGACTCGTCCGCTTCCGCCACGAACCGACCGTCGGTGCCGGCGTGGGCGTTGGTTCCGCTCTCGTTCAGCGACCCCCCGATCGCGAACGACGGATCGCCGCCGGCGGCCTGGAGCCCGACGACGGCCATCGAGGTGGTCGTGGTCTTGCCATGCGTGCCGGCGATGAGCACGGCGTGATCGTCGGCCATCAGTTGCGCGAGCATCTCCGCGCGCCGGACCACGGCGATCCCCCGCTGGCGGGCAGCGACGACCTCCGCGTTGTCCTGGGGCACGGCCGTGGAGATGACCACCACGTCCGCGTCACCGAGGTTGCCGGGATCGTGCCCGACCTCGACACGGGCGCCGAGCACTCGGAGTTCCTCCAGGGCCCGACCGTCGCGCAGGTCGGAACCGGACACGGTGTGACCCCGCTGCAGCAGGATGCGGGCGATACCGGACATCCCGGCACCACCCACCCCGACGAGGTGGACGCGGGTCTGTGGGGTCAGCGTGGATCTCACAGGTGGGCCTCAGCGAGTTCGAGCACCAAGCGGGCGACGTTGGTCGCGGCGTCGGGCCGGCCGAACGCCCGCGAGGCACGGGCCGTCGCGGCATGGGCGTCCGCGTCAGCCAGCAACGGCGCGACCCGGTCGACCAACGACGCGCCGTCGAGTTCCTCGTCGGTGAGGACGGCGGCACCGCCAGCACGTTCGAGTGCGCGGGCGTTCTCGGTCTGGTGGTCGGCGGTGGCGTGGGGGTACGGGATCAGCACGGCAGGCAAGCCCAGCACGGTCAGTTCCGCGATG
>SKNP01000243.1 GCA_007120485.1 Nitriliruptoraceae bacterium | reverse complement strand
TGGGCGGTGCTGGCCCTGGTGGTCGGCTACGTGGTGTTCCTGCGTCGCGCCCGTACCTTCGCCAAGGAGGTGTGACCGTGGCGCAGCCATCGCACGACGTCGGCGGCCCCGCTGAGGAACCAGGCGCGAGCCGCTTCGAGCGCAACGACCGGCGAACGCTCGGTCAGATCGCGGGGATCGAACTCGACCCGTCCAAGCCGGCGATCGTGGCGGAGTCCCTGACCGAGACCTTCCGGCTCTACCACGAGCAGCCGGGTGGGCTGAAGGAACGTCTCTACCGCTTCCGGCGGGCGTCGTTCACCGACTTCAACGCGCTCGAGGACGTCTCCTTCGCGGTCGAGCACGGGGAGTCGGTGGCCGTGATCGGCCACAACGGGTCGGGCAAGTCCACCCTGCTGAAGCTGCTGACCCGCATCCTGCCGCCGGACGCGGGCACGGTCACCACCAACGGCCGGCTGGCGTCGCTGCTGGAGCTCGGTGCCGGGTTCCACGGCGACCTCACCGGCCGCGAGAACATCTACCTCAACGGCGCGATCCTCGGGCTCTCGCGCGGGGATATCGACGACCGTTTCGACGAGATCGTCGACTTCGCCGGGATCCGGCATCTGCTCGACACCGCCGTGCGGACCTACTCGTCCGGGTTGTACGTGCGGCTCGGCTTCGCCATCGCGGTCACCGTCGACCCGGACATCCTGCTGGTCGACGAGGTGCTGGCCGTCGGTGACGCGGAGTTCCAGGCACGCTCGCTGGAACGCATGCAGACGTTCCGCGACAGCGGCAAGACCTTCCTGCTGGTCAGCCACGACATGGACGCCGTCCGCCAGATGTGCGACCGCACGATCGTCCTCGATCGCGGACGGGTCGCGTTCGACGGTCCGGTCAGCGAGGGCGTCGAGCTCTACCGCCAACGGGTCGCGTCCGGGTCGGTCGCGGCCGTGCCCCGCCGATCCGACGCCCGCAAGGTGCGCATCGAGGACGCCGCGTTGCTGGCGGCTGACGGCGCCCCGACCACGGAGGTGTTGCCGTCGTCGGCGTTGACCCTACGGGTCCGCCTCCATGCGCTCGACCCGATCGATGCCTGCAACGTCGCGGTCACGGTGCTACGCGGTGACGGCACCCACCTCTACGAGGTCCACACGACCTGGCAGGGGCTCGGGGTCGGACCGTTGGAGGCCAGCCAGGAGGCGACCGTCGACGTGCGGTTCGTCGCCCATCTGCTCGCCGGCCGGTACGCCATGGCGGTGTCGGTGACCGACGTCGCGGGACGCGAGACCTGGGCCGTGATCGCCGACGCGGTGCGGTTCGCGGTCCAGCCGGCTCCCGGCAGCGCCGGGCTGGTCGACCTGGCGGCGACCGCGTCGGTGTCGGAGGGGCCCGCCCGCCGTCTGGGCGATACCAGCTCCTCCGGCCCGATCCCGCTGCCGAGGCTCGCGCGTCGCCGCGCCCGCGGTTGACGTGATCGGCGAACGGCCGGCGACCAACGCTGGGGCCACCGACCCGGCACCGAGCCTGCCGCGGGTCGCCGCGATCGTGGTCACCTACGACAGCGTGGGCCAGCTCCCGGCCTGTCTGGCCGGGCTCGCCGCCCAGCGCTACCCGGCGCTGGAGATCGTGGTCGTCGACAACGCGTCCACCGATGGGACGCGTCGGCTGCTCGCCGAGCTCGACCTCGGCTACCCGACCCAGGTGCAGCTCAACGCCGCCAACCGGGGTTTCAGCGGTGGCGTCAACGACGGGCTCGCGCTGCTCAGCGACGACGTGGACGCGGTCCTGCTGATCAACCCGGACGTGGCCCCCCCGCCGGGGCTGGTCGCGCGCCTGGCCACGGCCCTGGCCAGCGACCCCTCGATCGGCAGCGTGCAGCCGACCCTGCACCGTCCCGTGGCGGGTCCGTCGGGTGCGGCGATCATCGACAGCTGCGGCCACGAGCTCACCACCGCCCGACTGCTCCGCAACCGCGGCGAAGGCCAGGAGGAGCTCGGCCAGTACGGCCACCGCGTCGAGGTGTTCGGGACGTCCGGTGCCTGCGTGCTCCACCGCCGAGCGATGCTCGACGACGTCGCCTGGCGGCACCCGGACGGACGTCGCGAGGTGCTGACCGAGGACCTGGTGGCCTACTTCGACGACGTCGAGCTCGACTGGCGGGCGCGCTGTCGGGGCTGGCGCGCGATCCACGAACCGGGTGCCATCGCCGTGCACGAGCGTGGTGGCGCGGGCCCCCGGCGGACCCCGTGGGTGGAAGCGCTGAACTGGTCGAACCGGCTGCTGGTGCTGACGACCTGCGACCAACCGCGCCTGGGTGACCTGCCCCTGCTGGTGGTCACCACGGCCCTGAAGACGGCCGAACTGACCCTCACCGTCCCACGTGCGCTGCCGACCGCGCTCGGCCGGCTGCGGCTCCTGCCCGGGGCGCGTCGCCGCCGCCAGCAGCTCCTCGCTCGCGCCACCATCGCCCCGCGGACGGTGGTGAGCCGGTGGGTCGTCCCGTTCCGCTGGCGACCGTGGGTACGGACCTGGTGGCGGCGGGTTCGGGACCTCCCCCCGGGGTAGCGCTGGCGACGGCGCCCGGCGGTGCTCGCTGGATCACGCCCGTGCGAGCGACCGGCTCCGGTGCCTAGTCCTCGTCGGCGCCGTCCTCGGTCTCGTCCATCCCGCCGTCGTGCGCCGGGTCGGGGTCCTCCGGCGCGTCGTCGTCGATCAGGTCATCGTCGTCGAGGTCGTCGAAGTCGACGATCTCCGTGGGGAACGGACCCGCCAGCGCCCGCTCGGGAGCGATGCCGCGCTCGCCGTAGTGCTCGGCGACGAAGGCGTTGGCGACGGTCTCGTCCCACTCGTCGCAGTCCATGGCCGTGCCCCAGGCGCGGAAGGCGATCGCCTGGCCCGAGCTGATGCCGGGCTCCTCGTACGGTGAGCTCATCACCCCGACGCCGGCCGGTGCGTTCTCCAGCCCGTTCTCGGTCAGGAGCTCCGCCCAGTCGCCGATGTCGGACTCGGTCGAGCGATCCACCTGGTCGGGGTCGTACCAGGCGATGATGGTGCCGTGTTCGAGGTTGTGCGTGGACGACACCTCGCTGATCTGCGAGCTGGGGTTGGTCACCACCGGGTGCGTGGAGACCGTGTGCGGCCCCGAGTGGGTCGGGCGGGTGTCGGTGTAGACCGCATCCGCGTCCAGTTCGTCGGAGCTATCGACGTGGTAGGCCTCCGGGAGCGGCTCCCGCTCGCTCAGGACCTCGCAGCCGGCCGCGTCGCGTGCCGCCTCCGCCTCCTCGGACGAGATCAGGATCGGATCGTCGATCGTGGGCGTCCCGCCGACCAGCGCCTGGTAGAGCACCGCGCCGACGGCCAGCACGATCACGAACGTGATCAGGCCGTTGCGCAGGTTGCCGCGCTTGCGCTTCTGCGCCTGCTGCTGCTCCTGCTCCTTGCGGCGCTGGCGCTCACGCTCCTGCCGTTCCTTCTTGGTGAGCCGTTCCTTCTCCGCCACGCGGCGCCTCCACGACGTTGGTTCGACCGGCGAGGGTACCCACGCAGGGGTGTCGCCCGGTCGGGTCCCGACGGCAACCGTGTGGGCCCGTCACCGCTTCCATCACGGGCCGACGCGACCCCGGACGCGGGCGCGCCCTGCACGGCTGAGGTCCATCAGCGCTCGAGCAGCACGTCTACGACCGCGACCTCATCACGGTCGGGCGGGGGGCCATCCGCGGGCACGCCGACCGCGACCATGCCCAGCGGCTGCCAGGTGCCCGGCAGCGCCAGCTCGTCGCGCACCGTGTCCGGGCAGAACGCGGTCGAGCTGATCCACGCCGCGCCCAACCCGTGGGCGGCGAGCACGACCTGCAGGTTCTGCAGGGCCGCCCCGCCGCTGAGCAGGAACAGGTCCCGCTCGCCGGTCGTCCGCCGTCGGTCGGGGTAATCGTGCGCGTCGTCGAGGGTGACGAACGGCACCAACACCTCCGGCGCGACCCGCAGGACCGCATCCGAGCGGGCGAGGCGCCGCTCGATGCGCTCCTCGTCCAGTCCGTCGCCCTGCAGGTCCTGGCGCCAGCGCGCCGCCATGGCGTCCAACAGCGAGGTACGACGGTCGTCGCTCAGCCGCAGGAACCGCCACGGCCGCGTGCCATGCGGGGCGGGGGCGGTCGCGGCGGCACGTACCGCGGCGTGCAGGGCCGCGGTCGGTACCGGACGATCGGGCACGAACCGGCGCACGGTCCGCCGCATCGC
>SKNP01000178.1 GCA_007120485.1 Nitriliruptoraceae bacterium | reverse complement strand
TGGACGCGGTCGCTGTTGCTGATCTTCGCGCCGGCGGCTCGACCCGCGATCGCCGCGTTCGCGGTGTTCTCCTTCACCGTGCACTGGAACGACTACCTGTGGCCGTTGTTGGTCGCCCGCAGCCCGGAGATCCGCACCCCGCCGCTCGCGTTGGCGATCTTCAACAGCGCGGAGATCGGGCGCGACTTCGGTGCGCTCACCGCCGGGGCGGCGATCGTCACGTTGCCGGTGGTCGTCGTCTACCTGCTTGCCCAACGCCGCTTCGTCGAAGGCATCGCCGGCGGCGAGATGCCCTCCCGAGGGCGCTGAGACCCCGACAAGGAAAGGTGAACCGATGGCTGAGCATCACCGGCTCGGACACCGAACTCGACCGACCCGATCACCACGCTGGCGCGCCACCACGGCGTTGCTCGCCGCGTTCGCGCTCCTCGCCTCCGCCTGCGGCGGTGAGGACCCCGATGATGCGCCCGACGACCTGGACGACGAGGTGACCGACGAGGATGAGGTCGATGACACCGACGCCGCTGGCGAGCCGGACGAAGACGAGGACGTGGAGGAGGAGGTTGACGCGGCCGCGGACGAGTGCGACCCCGCGGATGTGAACTTGAACGTCACCTATCCCGGGCGGCTGGGCCCGACCCTGCCGGGCGCGGCGGAGGCGCTCCAGGAGCAGTACCCGGATCTGGAGATCGAGCTCTCCGATTCCGCGACGACCTACACCGACAACCTCCAGCAGGTGGTGGCCGACGAGTCGGCTGGGATGGTCCCGGATGTGGTCATGGCCGGCACCGGGCAGGTGGCCTTCTACGTCGACGCGCTCGAAGCACGCGAGCTCGGCGAGGATGTCGTGCCCGACACCTACAACCGCGACTACCTCATCGCTGGCGAGGTCGACGGGGCGCTGCACGCGGTCCCGATCCAGGTGTCGATGCCGATCATGGTGTGGAACCAGGAGATCTTCGACGCGGCCGGACTGGATCCGGACACGGCACCGGAGACCTACAGCGAGGTGCTCGAGTTCGCTGAGACGATCGAGGCTGAGGTGCCGGACGTGTCACCGGCGTTCTACCCGTCCACGATCGTCTACGACTGGTTCTTCCAGAACATGCTCCTGTCCGCCGGCGGCGAGATGACCGACGACGCGGGCGATCCGGCGTTCGCCAGTCCCGAGGGGGTCACGGCTCTCGAGCCGTGGGTGGAGCTCAACGCCCGCGACCTGCAGGCGCCGGCGTCCGGTCTCGAGGGCATCGAGATCTTCGCGGCCGGCGAGATCGGCATGGTGCTCGGCACCAACGCCGTACTCGCGCAGATGGACGCTGGGATCGGCGATCGGTTCGAGTGGGGCGTCGCCCCCGCACCGGTCGCTGACGACGGCGAGCGACGCTTCACGGCCGGAGGCAACGCCCTGATGATCCTGGCCGAGGATCCGTGCGAGCAGCGGTTCGCGGAGGAGTTCATCGCGACGGCGCTCGAGCCGGGGGCGCAGGCGATGGTGGCCGAGGAGACCGGCTACATCCCCGTGGATACCCAGGCCGTCGAGATGCTCGAGGACTTCTACGCGGAGAACCCGCAGTACGCGGTCCCGGTGGAGTACGACGGGGACCTCGAAGCCTGGATCTCGTTCCGTGGCGAGCGCTCGTTCGAGGCCTCCGAGGAGTTCCGGACCTTGCTCGAATCCGTCGCCGCCGGCGCGGATCCGGCCGAGGCGTTGGAAGAGGCAGAAGCCTCCGTCTCCGGCATCCTCGGATCGGGAGGCTGACCGGTGCGACACCTCACGCTCGAACGTCTCGAGAAGCGCTACGGCGAGGTGACGGCCCTCGCGGGGATCGACCTGGAGGTCGAACCCGGCGAGAGCCTGGTCATCCTCGGGCCATCGGGGTCGGGCAAGTCGACGCTGCTGCGGGTGATCGCCGGGCTGATCACCGCGGATGGTGGCGAGGTCGCGTTCGACGGGGTCCGTCAGAACGACCTTGCCGCGCACGAGCGTGGGGTGTCGCTGGTCTTCCAGAACTTCGCGCTCTACCCGCATCTCACGGCGGAGCGCAACATCACCCTCGGTCTGCGGCACGGGCTCGGGCTCTCCCGCCAGGAGGCCCGCGCCCGTGCCGAGGAGGTCGCGGAGCTGTTGGACATCAGCGAACTGTTGCCGCGGAGGCCGACCCAGATGTCCGGCGGGCAGCAGCAGCGGGTGGCGCTCGCACGGGCGCTCGCCCGCCAAGCCGGCATCGTGCTGCTCGACGAGCCGCTGTCCGGGCTGGACGCCCAGCTCAAGCAGCGGTTGCGCGTGGAGATCGGTGAGCTGCTGCGCTCGGTCGGCACCACCACCCTGCACGTCACCCACGACCAGGACGACGCCATGGCCATGGGGGACCGGATCGCGGTGATGCGTGATGGCCGGGTCGAGCAACACGGCACCCCGCAGGAGATCTACGCTCAGCCGGCATCGACCTTCGTCGCCCGGTTCGTCGGTGCGCCGCCGATGAACCTGGTCCCGGTCGAGGCCCGCGATGGACGGCTGACGGGGCCGATCCGATGTGCCCAGCCGCTGCCGGTCGCCGATGGCCCCCTGACGGTGGGGATGCGCCCCGAGCAGCTGGTCGCCGGCGGTGACCCCAGCTGCACCGTCGAAGGGGAGGTCCTCGGTGCGCAGCTGACCCAGGGGGCGTGGACCGTCGAGCTTCGCACCGACGACGGCGAGCAGGTCCGCGGCACGGTGCCGATGGATCGCCAACCGGCACCGGGCGAACGGATCGAGCTCGGCGCGGACCCCTCAGCGCTGCACCTGTTCGCTGAGGACGGGCAGCGGTTGGCGGGCCCGGTGGGCGCCGCCGACGATCGATCATGACCGGTGGTGCTGCCGGGTTCGCGGGCCGAGGTCGGGTCGCTGCCGAGGTAGCGGCATGTCTGGAACGGCTGGGGACGGACGGGGAGCGGCTGAGGGTCGCCATCACCGTCCTCGACCGCACCGCGAGGCAGACCGCCGAGGTGCTCGACGGCGATGCCATCGACGGTCGGCCGCTGGGTCCGCTGCATGGTGTACCGGTCGCCATCAAGGACAACATCGACGTTGCCGGGGTCCCCTGCACCGCCGGTTCGCCTCTCTTCGTCAACCGCGTCCCCGGCGAGGACGCGCCGGTCGTCGAACGTCTGCGTGGAGCCGGCGCCGTCGTCGTCGCCAAGACGAACCTGTCCGAGCTGGCGATCGGGCCGACGACACAGAACCGGACCTTCGGCGCCTGCCGGAACCCGTGGGACGAACAGCGGCTGCCGGGCGGCTCCAGCGGTGGCTCCGCGGTCGCGGTCGCCGGGGGCATGGTGCGTCTCGCGCTGGGGACCGACACCGGGGGGTCGGTGCGGCTGCCTGCGGCGGCGACCGGCATCGTCGGTCTGCGGCCGAGCTACGGGACGGTGTCCATCGACGGCACGATGCCGGTCAGCCCGAGCTTCGACGCGGTCGGGCCGATGGCGCGCACCGTCGACGAGATCGCCGGAGCCCTCGGGGTGCTCCGCGACCGGCCGCTGCCGCCCGCGCGTCCGCTCCGCGACGGGCAGCGACCGCTCGCCGGACTCCGCGTCGGGAGACCGACCCCGTTCTTCTCGGACCACCTCGACGACGATGTGGCGACCGCGGTGGACGCGGCCGCGGAGGTGCTGCGGCGGCTCGGCGCGGAGGTGGTGGACGTGCCGTTGGCGGATGCGGGGATGGCGCGGATGCGGTTCGAGGTGCTCGCAGGGCAGGAGGTCGTCGCGCTCCACCGTGACCGGCTGGCTGGCTCGCCGGATGGCTTCGACCCGACGATCCGTACCCGGTTGGAGGCTGCCGCCGACGTGGCCTCGTCGGCCGTCGAGCGCGCCCGGGCGTGGCTGCAGGACTGGCAGGCGGCGGTCGAGGCGTTGTGGGACCGCGTCGAGGTGCTGCTGACGCCGACCTTCCCCGGCGCCGTACCGCTGCGCTCGCAGGCCGAGGATCCGGCCGCGATCGAACGCTTCACCTCGCTGCTGTACCCGTGGTCGCTGGTGCCGGGTCCGACGCTGTCGGTGCCGTGCGGCTTCCACCACGCCGGTACGCCGATCGGGATGCAGCTCACCGGCCCGGTGGATGCTGACACCCTGGTCCTGGCCGTCGGCGCGGTCTACCAGCAGGTCACCGACTGGCACCTCGCCGAGCCGTTGACCGCCGATGATGCTTTCGGGCCGTCCGTGTGAGTGCCGGCGAGCGAGTTCGCAGGTG
>SKNP01000236.1 GCA_007120485.1 Nitriliruptoraceae bacterium | reverse complement strand
GCGACCGAGTGAGGCGCGCCCGGCCGGGTCCGGCTCCTCGAGCCGGAGGCTGACCGCGTGCGTGCGCTGCTGCTGTTCAACCCGAACGCGACCACGACCGATGAGCAGATCCGCGATGTGATCGTGGCCGCGATCGGGTCAGCGGTCGACGTCACGGTGGAACCGACCAAGCAACGTGGCCACGCCACCCACCTGGTAGCCGGGGCGGTCCACGAAGGCGTCGATGCGGTGTTCGCGCTCGGCGGGGACGGCACCGCCAACGAGGTGATCCAGGCGCTCGCCGGGACCGACGTGCTGCTCGGCATCATCCCCGGCGGCGGCGCCAACGTGCTCGCGCGGGCGATCGGCCTGCCCAACGACGCGGTGCGTGCGACCGGGGTGCTACTGGACGCGGTCAAGGCCGGACGCGACCGCTGGATCACGCTGGGACGTGCGGGTGAGCGCTACTTCGGGTTCAACGCCGGCTTCGGGTTCGACGCCGCGGTGATCCGCCACGTCGAGCAACACGCGGCGGCCAAACGGTGGCTACGCCAGGGCGCGTTCCTGTGGTCGGTGGCGCACGAGTGGGCGGTCGGTGCCGGGCGTGACGGGGTGGAGACGATCGTGACGCTGCCGGACGGGTCCACCCGGGGACCGGTCGCGATCAGCATGATCGCCAACACCGACCCGTATACCTACCTGGGGCCGCGGCCGATGCATGTCCATCCGCGGGCGGGCTTCGACACCGGCCTGGACCTGCTGACGGTCGCCGATCCCACCACGGCCCGGCTGGCCGGCATCGTCGCGGGGACCTTCCGTGACGGCCGGCACGTCACGCGGGACCGCGTCGACTACCTGCACGACCTCCCGCACTTCACGCTCACCGCCCCCGCACCGCAACCGTTGATGGTCGACGGCGACTACGCGGGGGAGCACGCCCAGGTGGCGTTCACGGCCGTGCCGCGGGCGCTGCGGGTCCTCGGGCCGGTCCGGTGAGGACCTCCGGCGAGCGTCACGACGCATCCATCGCGCGCGGGGCGCCCAACTGCATACTCCTGCAAGCACGAACCTGCGGCGAGCCCTTGACACCGTGACGGGGTCGGTTACGGTCCCGTCTAGTTCGAGAACGCGTTCACAAGCGGTTGCACCTGGCGGCGCATCCGCCCCGAGCCCCGCCGGATGCCTCGCCCAAGACGCGCTGGCCGGCGGCCGTTCTCGTACCCCATCGATCACCTCCGCCGTCGTGGCGCCATCGTGGCAGCCGACGACCGCGGCGCTCCAGAGGGAGAGCCACATGGATTGGCGTCAGCGCGCTGCCTGCGTCGACGAGGACCCCGAACTGTTCTTCCCGATCGGGACGACCGGCCCCGCGGTCGAACAGGCCGACGCGGCCAAGCGGGTCTGCGCGACCTGCGAGGTCCGGGACGAGTGCCTGGAGTTCGCCCTCGCCACGAACCAGGATGCCGGGGTCTGGGGTGGGCTCACCGAGGACGAACGCCGCACCCTGAAGCGTGCCCGTCAGCGTCGCCGCCGCATGGCTAGCTGAGCCACACACGATCTCCACGACGCCGCCGGCCTTCGGGCCGGCGGCGTCGTCGCGGTCGGCCCGCGCCACCCGGGCGAAGCAGCGCCACCGGGCCGGAGCAGCGCCCCTGGGTCAGGTCAACGTCGCTGGTGCAGCTCAGCGTGGCAGCGGCAGGTCGGCGGGGCAGGATGGGGTCAGCGTGGCAGGGGCAGCAGCGTCCGACACCGGGTGCCGGGGCCATCCTCGATGCGTTCGACCTCGAGGGTGCCGCCGAGCTCCGAGTCGACCAACGTGCTGGCGATGCGCAGCCCCAGGTTGGAGCTGCTGCTGAGGTCCCACCCGTCGGGGATCCCGATGCCATCGTCGCGGACCTCCACATGGAGGCTCGCCGCGTGACGTTCGAGCAGGACCAGCACCTCCCCGCCGGAGTCCGGGAACGCGTGCTCGACGGCGTTCTGGAGCAGCTCCGAGATGACCAGCGCCAGGGGCGTGGCGACCTCGGCGGGCAGCTCACCGGCGGAGCCGACCAACCGCATGGTCACGGGTCGCTCCGGATCGGTGATACCGACCGCCAGCATGTCGATCAGGCGCTGGGTGACCTTGTCGAACGAGACCCGTTGCCGTGAGTCCTGCGAGAGCGTCTCGTGGACCAACGCGATCGAGGAGATGCGTCGGACCGATTCGCCGAGCGCGGCCCGGGCCTCGTCGGAACCCAGCCGCCGCGACTGCAGCCGCAGCAGCGACGCCACGGTCTGCAGGTTGTTCTTGACCCGGTGGTGGATC
Organism: Nitriliruptoraceae bacterium; assembly: GCA_007120485.1. Taxonomy (GTDB): domain Bacteria; phylum Actinomycetota; class Nitriliruptoria; order Nitriliruptorales; family Nitriliruptoraceae; genus SKTG01. Next base: position 1,945 of record SKNP01000236.1, on the reverse strand, counting down.
TCCCGGATCGTCGCGTCCTTGTAGAGCAGCAGCTGTTCGTGGCGCCGTAGCTCGCTGACCTCACGGACCAGCATCAACGCACCCAGCACGTGGTGCTTGCGGGTCAGGGGCAGCGAGCGGCGGAGCACCACCGCGCCGAGCGACTCGATCTCCGACTCCAGCGGCTCGCCGTCGGCGAGCGCTTCGAGCAACGGCTCGGGGTCGAGGTCGAAGTCGGCGACGTTGCTGCCGATGACGTTGTCGAGCACACCCAACCGGCGGTACGCGCTGATCGCGTTCGGGGTGGCGTAGCTGACGACCCCCGCCGGATCCAGCCGAAGGAGCCCGTCCCCGACCCGAGGGGAGAGGCCGCGTTCACCGTCCTCGCCCGGGAACGGGAACTCCCCTTCGGCGAGCATGCTGGACAGCTCGTTGGCCGCCTGCAGGTAGGTCAGCTCCAGCTGCGACGGCGCCCGCACCATCGACAGGTTGGCCTCGCGCGTGACGACCGCGATCACCTCGTCGTCGTACGGCACCGGGATGGCCTCTTCACGAACCGGCACCCCCGTCGACCAGTCCGGGTCGCCATCACGGATGATCGTGCCCTCCGTGAACGCCCGCGTGACCGACGGCTTGCTGTCGGCGGTGTAGGTCCGCCCGACCAGGTCCTCCTGGTAGATCGTCTGCGCGGTGTAGGGCCGCATCTGGGCGACGACGGTGAGTTCGCCGTCCTCGCGATCGCGGGCGAACATCAGCAGATCGGAGAACGACAGGTCCGCCAGGATCTGCCACTCCGCGGCGACCGCGGCCAGGGCGTCCACCGGTGCGCCGTGCAGGCCAGCCCGCTGCTCGACCAGTTCCTCGAGTGACGACACCCCAGGCGCTCAGCTACCGAGGAACCGCTGCAACTGCTGCAGCGGCACGGCTTCGCGGATGTGTTCGAACGCACGCTTCTCGATGTCGCGTGCTTCGCTCATCGACAGCCCGAGTTCCCGCGCGGTGTCCCCGAGGTCGTGCGGGTGTCCGTCCTTGAGCCCCATCCGCAGCTCCAGCACCTTGCGCTGGGTCTCGGGCAGACGCGCGAGCACCTTCTGCAGCGGGGCCGTCAGCTCCGAGACGGTCTCATCCTGGGGCGTGCCGCCGCGGCCCTTCCCCCCGCGACCGCCGCCACCCTTGCCCTGACCGCCCTGACGCTGGTTGCCGCCCTTGCCCTGGCCGCCCTTGCCTTGACCGCCCTTGCCTTGACCGCCCGTGCCCGGCTTGCCGCCCTGGCCAGCGCGGTGGTTGCCGCCCTTGCCCTGGCCGCCACTGCGTTGGCCGCCGCCGCTACCTCGTCGCTGTTCCATGCTCCGCAGCGTAGCCCGCACGGTGAGGCTGACGGGTGCTGACCGGCCCGACCTGGCACGATCGCGGCGGCGGGCATCCGTGGGTGCTCGCCGCTACCCGCCCCGACGTGTCGCACCGGAGCCACCGTGCCGTTCGTCCTCGCCGTCCTGATCGTCGCGATCGCGGTCAGCTACCTGCGTGGCGGTCGGCTCCGCCACCTCGCCGACGCGCCGTTGCGCCTCAGTTGGCTGCTGTTCGCCGGGGTCGCGGTGCAGATCGGGATCAACCTGGCCGCCGGTCGCGGCTGGCTCCCCGATGCGGGCCTGTCCGGTTGGTCGCTGCTGCTGCTGAGCCAACTGCTGGTCATCGCGTTCCTGATCGCCAACCGGCAACTGCCCGGTACCTGGCTGATCGCCGGCGGGCTCCTACTCAACGCGGTCGTGATCGCGGCCAACCAGGCGATGCCGGTCGACCCGGCGGCGATCCGCGCCATCGGCATGGAGGGGGCCACGGTCCCGCCGGGCAAGCACACGCTGATGACCGAGGCGACACGGCTGCCCTGGCTCGCCGACATCATCCCCGTCCCGCCCCTGCGGTCGATCATCTCCGTGGGCGACCTCGTGCTCGGCGCCGGCGTCGT
>SKNP01000384.1 GCA_007120485.1 Nitriliruptoraceae bacterium | reverse complement strand
GAGGGTCGTCCCGTGTTCGGTATCTGCGTCGGGATGCAACTGCTCTACGAACGTAGCGAGGAAGCCGACGAGCCCGGTCTCGGCCTGCTGCCCGGACACGTGGAGCGGTTCCCGGCCGGAGCGACCGTGCCGCACATGGGCTGGGACGTGGTGCACGCCGCCGACGGGCACGGGGCGGATCCGTTGCTGGCCGGGGTCGCCGGCGAACGGCTGTACTTCGTCCACTCCTACTTCGCGGTGCCGACCGATGCCTCACACGTGGTCGCCCGCACCGCCTACGGCGGGGTCGACTTCCCGTGTCTGGTCCGAGAGGGCAGCGTCGTCGGCACCCAGTTCCATCCGGAGAAGTCCGGCGAGGTGGGTGCACGGCTCCTGCGCAACTGGGTCACGTCGCTCGGCGGATGAGCCGCCGGGCGACGCAGGTGCTGCGGGTTCAGACCCCATGCGCGACGGCGCGTCCCTCGGCGTCGAACACGTGCACCGCAGCGGGGTCGTACGCCAACCGCAGCAGTGCTCCCGTCGGCGGCGCGGGTCGGTCGATCGTTGCGACCACCGGGTCGTGGGGTTCACCGAGTCGCACCTCGACCTGATCGCCGAGCACGGCGGTCGTCAGGACCACCTCCTCGATGGTGAACGGGTCGCGGTCGGTCGCCCGGCGCAGGTCGGTCGGCCGGACCCCGACCGTGCAGGGACGGTCGGCGTGGTCGGTGAGGGACGGAGCGAAGGTCCGGAGCCGGAACGGATCGGCCAGCAGGCGGATGCCGAGGTCACCGCGCACGATCCGACCGGTGTGCAGGTTCATCGGCGGCGTCCCGACGAACCCGGCCACGAAGGTCGTCGCCGGGGCCGCGAAGAGCTCCATCGGCGTGCCGACCTGGGCCAGCCGTCCGCGGTCGAGGACGGCACCACGATCGCCGAGGGTCAACGCGACCTGCTGATCGTTGGTGGCGACCACCGTGGTGACGCCGTAGCCCTCCTGGACCTCGACGAGCTCACGGAGCAGTGCCCGTCGGCGGGGCGGGTCCGCCCGGGCCAGTGGCTCGTCGAGCAGCAGCAGGCGGCATCGCCGGATCAGCGACCTAGCGAGTGCGACCTCGTGGCGATCGCCGGCGGCCAGGGTGTGCTGACCGCGGTGGAGGAGCCGGCGTAACGAGAACGCCCTGACCTGGGCGTCGACGCGGCGGTCGACCTCGTCGTTCGGGTACGACCGCAGCTCGAGCGGAAGGCGCAGGTTGGCCCGCACGTCCAGGTGCGGTTGCAGGCTCGCCTGCTGATCGACCATGGCGATGCCACGGTCGCGGGGCTCGGCCGTGGTCACGTCCTGACCCTGGAGTCGGAGGCGCCCCCTCGTGACGGTCTCCAGACCGGCGATCGCCCGCAACAGCAGGGTCTTACCGGATCCGGAGGGACCGAGCACGACGAACCGCTCCCCGTCGGCGATCGAGAGGTGGATGTCCTGGAGCAGGTCGACGCCGTCGCGTGTGACGGTGAGCCCGACGATCTCCAAGGAGGCCACGATGGCTGCATCCGATCGCGCCTGGCGCGCACGTTGCCCGCTCCTGCGAGAGCGTACGCTCACGCCGCTCGTCCGGCCGGAGCGGCCGGACGACCACACCGCACCCGCATCCTCCCTGGCGCTTCGAGGAGTCCGCCGTGTTCGAGTTGTACCCCGCCGTCGACATCCGCGACGGCCGAGCCGTCCGCCTCACGCAGGGGCGAGCGGACGAGCAGACGGTCTACGCCGACGATCCGGTCGAGGCGGCGCAGCGGTTCGTGGACGCTGGAGCGACCTGGCTCCACGTCGTCGACCTGGACGCCGCGTTCACCGGCGAGCCACGCAACCGCCACCTGATCGAACGCATCGTGGCGGCGACCGGCTGCCGGGTCCAGGCATCCGGGGGCGTCCGCACGCTCGACGACGTCGAGGCATCCGTGGCCTACGGCGCCCAGCGGGTGGTCATCGGCACGATGGCGTTGACCGACCCGTCGTTCGTCCAGCAGGCGCTCGACGCGGTCGGGCCGCGCATCGCGGTCGGGTTGGATGCCCGCGGCTCGGTGCTGCAGGCACGAGGGTGGACCGAGGAGGCTGGCGACCTGTTCGAGGCCCTGGAGCGTTTCACCGCGATGGGTGTGCCACGGTTCGTCTACACCGACGTCGCTCGGGACGGGATGCTCGAGGGCCCGAACCTCGACATGCTGCGACAGGTCGCCGACGCGACCACCGCACAGGTCACGGCCTCCGGCGGTGTCAGTTCGCTCGATGATCTCCGGGTGCTCGCCCACTGCCACGAGCGAGTCGATGCGGCGATCGTCGGCAAGGCGCTGTACAGCGGCGCCATCGACCTCTCCGACGCCCTCCTGGCGGTCGAGGAGGGAGCGGCGTGACCACCCCCAGCGTTCCGACGGTCGCCGAGCCGGCTGATGGGCTGGCCGTCCGCGTGGTGCCGTGCCTGGACGTGACCGCTGGCCGGGTCGTCAAAGGTGTGAACTTCGTCGAGCTTCGGGATGCCGGCGATCCGGTGGAGATGGCCCGGACCTACGACCAGGAGGGCGCCGACGAACTGGTCTTCCTCGACATCACCGCGTCCAGCGACGGGCGAGACATCATGCTGGACGTGGTCGCGCGGACCGCCGAGGAGGTGTCGATCCCGTTCGCCGTCGGTGGGGGGATGCGCAGCGTGTCCGATGCTCGCCGCATGCTGCACGCGGGAGCGGACAAGATCGCGTTCAACACCGCCGGGGTCCAACGACCGGAGCTCTTCGCCGAGGTGGCGGACGCGGTCGGTGGCCAGTCGGTGGTCGCGGCCGTCGACGCACGGCGACGTGATCCCTCGGACCCCAGCCGCGGATGGGAGGTGTACATCCACGGCGGCCGTACCCGCGTCGACCTGGACGCGGTCGAGTGGTGCGCCCGGGTCGCCGAGCTCGGCGCGGGGGAGATCCTGTTGACCTCGATGGACCGTGATGGCACGCGTGAGGGGTTCGACCTGGAGCTGCTCCGGGCGGTCAACGCCGTGGTCGACGTCCCGGTGATCGCCTCCGGAGGTGCGGGTACCGCGGCGCACCTCGCTGAGGCGGCGCTCGAGGGGCAGGCGTCCGCGGTGCTTGCGGCCTCGATCTTCCACTTCGGTGACCTGCGGATCGCCCAGGTCAAGCAGGCGATGGCCGAGCGGGGTGTGCCCATCCGGCAGCTCGGTACGGCGACGGGCGGCTGACGGTCCGGGGCGTCGCGCTGATGGAGCGGGACGGGGGAGCGAAGACCGCTGCGCGGCCACCGCGGACCGCTACCCGGGGGGATCCGCGAGCATGGTCGCGAGGCCGGCCACGTCCGGTTGCGAGCGGCCGGGAACCTGGTCCAACCCGCAGTCGGGACAACGTGTCATCGCGACGTCCACGTGGATGGTGAGCACCGGCCACCCCTGATCGTCGATGCTCACCGTCCGGGCGGTGCGTCGCACCGGCATCGACAGCCGTGCGCGGCAGTGGCTGCAGACGTCACCGCGCAGCGGTCGGGTCCGAGCGTGCGGGAGCGACGTGGCGAGTCGCTCGGCGATGATCGACGCCAGGCCGTCGGGGCTGCGTCCGTGCTGCTCGGGGCACACCACGACCGGTCGACGTTCGAGCACCGCGGCGACCGTGCCCACCGTCACCTCGACGGCGGCGCTGGGGCCGAGGTGGCCTGCAGCGCCGCAGTCGGGGCAGACCGCCGACGGCACCACGGTGATCGACGGGAATCCGGCTCAGTCCAGGAACTGGTCGAACAGGTTCTCCTCGAGCTGCTGGTCGCAGAACTCCTCGTCGCCGCCCGTCTCCTCGAGGCACTCCTGGTACTGCTCGAACGGGTCGCCGAAGAGCGACTGACCGAGCACGAACACCCCGACGGTGATCGCGATCGACAGCACGATGGCGATGATCCCGGTGATCACCCCACCGAGCGCGACCCCGGCACCGCCGGCCTCGCCGCGCTTGGCCTTGCGCCGCCCGATGAACCCGAGGATCAAGGCGACCAGGCCACCGAGCCCACCGAGGAGGCCGACGAGCGGGATGAAGGCCAACAGCAGCGACAGGATCCCGATGATCAGTGCCGCGATGGCCAGGCCGGAACCGGGCTTGGCCCCGCCCGCGGGCGGTTGGCCGCCGGCGGCACCGGGCGCGGCGTGCTGGTTCCACGCCGGGGGTTGGCCGCCTGCTGGCGGTTGTCCACCGGCGGGGGCGTGTCCGGCGGCCGGTGGTTGG
>SKNP01000462.1 GCA_007120485.1 Nitriliruptoraceae bacterium | reverse complement strand
GGCTCGGCACGAGAGGACCGATGAGGCGACCGCCAACCGAGGCGGGTGGCTGCGACGGCTGTGCACGCCCTACCTGAGCCGCACCGGCATGGTCCTGACGTTGACGTTGGTCACCTACCTGATCAGCTCGCCACGGGGCACCTTCCCGATCGCCCGGCTCGCCGCGCTCGGTGCCCTGCTGCTGGTGCCGTGGCTGGTCACCGATCGGCGCTGGCGTGTGGGCGTCCTCACCATCCTGTTCGTCCTGGCCGCGGCAGGACCGTTGTCCTCGCCGCTGCTCGACCTCGACAACCACCACTTCCTCAAGCTGTACTGGCTGCTCGCCCTGCTGCTGACCGGCATGGCCAGCGACCCGGTCGCCGCGCTCCGGCGCACCGCCCGGTGGATGATCGGGCTGGTGTTCGTGTTCGCGACCGTGTGGAAGCTGCTGGTCCCGGACTTCGTCGACGGCAGCCTGCTCACCTACCTGCTCGCCACCGACGGCAACATGGACGGGATGCTGGTCGCGGTCGGATGGCACGAGGAGGACCGCACGATCGAGAACCGGCGCGAGATCGTGCAGCTCCGCCACGACCCGACCGTGCCGTTGGAGACCACCGACCTGGACGTGCCGTCGCGGAGCGTCGCCGTGGCCCCGGCGCTGGCGATCGCGACGTTGCTCCTGGAAGGTGCGGTCGCCCTGGCCTACCTGCTGCCGCTACGGGGTCGGTGGGAACGCCTCCAGGAGGTCAGCCTGTTCGCCTTCCTCGTGGCGACCTACGGGCTGTTGCCCGTGTTCGGGTTCGGTGGCCTGCTCGCGGCGATGGGCCTGGCCGCCTCTGGCCTTCGCGACCGGCCGGCCATCCTCGTCCATCTGGCGATGTGGGCGACCGTCGGCGGCCTGACGATCGTCGCGGACCTGCTGTAGCGAGCGGCCAGGCGCGGTGGTGGTCGGGGCCAGGGTGGCGGCGATCTGGACGGTTCCGGCACCGGTCCCCCGTTTCCACCGGGACATCGGTCCCTGGTCCGTCCTGCTCGCATGGCGTTCGCTCACCTTGGCCGTCACGAACGGGCCGACCCATCGTGGGGGTGGTGTCATGAACCTGATACCGCACGCCGAACCGCTCGATCCGACGACCGCGGGCCCGCCGCCCCCGTTCGAGCGCCCAGGCCGACGGCACGACCCGTCGGCGACGTCCTGGGCCATCGCCGCCTTGGCCTTCGGGCTCGCCTACTCACCGCTCCCACCGCACCAGGCCGTCGCGGAGATCGTGGATGCCGGTGACCACCCGCTACTGGTCCGTGCCCGTCGCGACCTGGTCCGTCAACTGCCCGAACACCGCCCGGCGATCAGGGGCCGGGCACGCGCCTTGCTCGACGGAGCCATCCGCGCCACGGCATGCCCCAGGCCAGGCCAGGTGGCGGTCGTCACGGAGACAGCGAAGGCCAACAAGACATCGACGGCGCCGACACCCTCCTTGGATGTGCGCTTCCTCTGACCGCCGACGTCGCTGCGCAGCGCCCCACCGATCCCGCCAACCGACCACCCCCTGATGGCGCGAAGCGGACCACGCTTCTCCGCCGAGGGAGACCAGCTGACACGACCGGCCCGGCTGCCCCTCCGGGCCTCGGTCCCCTCGCCCCAGGGGCCCGACGGCGGTGCCCGAGCTGATCCAGCTCGGGCACCGGCCGTCTGCAGACCAACGCGCCCACCTCTGGTGCCGGGCACGGACGCACCGGCCTGCCGGGCCTGGCCCTGCGGGGCCGGTCACGTGAACCCAGGCGGCCGGGCCCGGCCCGGCCAGCCCTTCCCAGGAGCGGTCAGAGCAGCCCCTGCTCCTCGAGCCACTCGGTCGCCACGTCGTCCGACTCACGGAACTCCAGGTCGGTCTCCACGTTCCAGGCGAGCAGGTCGTCGGTGGTGATCATCGCCGACAGCTCGTTGATCGCGTCGACCAGCTCGTCGCCGTAGGCATCGACCAGGTCCTGGGACAGGATCGGCGCGATGTTCTGCGCCGGGTGCAGACCCTGGTCGTCCTCGAGGACCTTGAAACCCTCCTCCTCGATCTGCGGGGCGGTGTCGTTCCAGACGACCGCATCGACCTCTTCAGCGGCCAGCGCTTCGCCGAGCAGCGGGCCGAACTCGATCGTGGTCTCGTCGGCGAACTCGATGCCGTAGACGTCCGGGTCGGTGTAGCCGAGGAAGCACTGGGGCCGCTCGAAGCACTGGGCGGACGCGCCGAACACCAGGTCCAGGTCGGCGACGTCGGAGATGGTCTCCGCGTCCTCGTCACCGCGCACGACGAACGCATCACCGTTGACCGCGTCGGCGTAGTCGAGCGTGACCGCACCGATGTCCTCGAACGCCGGCTCGATGATGCTCATGACCTCGTCCGGGTCGTCCGAGGACTCCTCATCGGGTTCGAGCGCCGTCAGGGCCCCACCGATGTAGTCGACGATCATGTTCAACTCGCCGGACTCGAGGTCGGCGATGGCCTCGTCGCGGAACCCGGCCGGGGTCTCCATCTGGACGTCGAACCCCTGGGCGTCGAGGTACTGCCCGTAGACCTCCGCGATGGTCACCGACTCCGAGAAGTCCTGGCCGCGGAGCACGATCGTCGGCCCGTCGGCTGCCGCGTCGTCATCGGCGTCATCGTCCGGCTCAGCGGCGTCGTCCTCGTCGGCGTCGTCAGCGTCATCGGTGTCGTCGGTGTCCGCGACGTCGTCGTCGGTCACGTCCTCCAGCGCCTCGTCACCGCAGGCGGCCAGTAGCAGCGTCGATGCCGCCAGCAGGCTCAGGAACTTCCAGGTCGTCGTCCTCATCGGTCATCTCCGTCGATCGTTTGCGGGCGTCCGAACGCAGTCGCCGGACCCCAGGTGGCTTGACGATCCGCTCGAGGACGGTGAACGCGATGGCCGTCAGCCCCGCGAGGGCGGCGATCAGGATCGTGCCACCGACCGTCAGCGTATCGTTGTTCTGTCCGATGCCATCTCGTACGTATCTGCCCAGGCCGTCGCCCCCGAGGAACGCCCGGATCGGTTCGGTGGCCACGACCTGGACGGCACCGACCCGGATGCCGGTGAAGATCACCGTCAGCGCCAGCGGCACCTCGACGGTCAGCAGTACCTCCCGCGAGCTGAACCCCATCGCCCGGGCGGCGTCGACCGCACCGGCGTCGACCTGCTTGATCGCGACGTAGGTGCTGAGGAACAGCGGCGGCAGGGTCATCATCGTCAAGGCGATGAAGATCGGCCACGGCTCGAACCCGAAGCCACTACGCAGTGAGATCGGCACGAGGAACGCGGCGATCGCCAACGTCGGGATCGCCCGGCCGATGTTGACCAGCCAGGCGGAGGCCAGCTCGGCCTTGCGCTTGTGCGCCAGCAGTGCTGCCGGCGGCACGGCGATGATGACCGCGGTGAGGATGACCGCAAGGCACAGCGTCACCGTGTCGGCCAGGTTGGCCAGGATCCCGGAGGATCCCAGCCAGGTGTCGGGGTCCCCCAGCCACTCGGCGAGGGTGATGTCCCGCGGGACCGCGGCCTGGGCGAGCGTCAGCGTGCCGGTCATGCGGGCCGCTTCCGTGCCCAGGGGGTCAGTGCCGACCCCAAGAGGAAGAACAGCAGGTCGAACAGCAGCGCGAGCAGGATCGACCCGACCGCTCCGATGGTCATCGGTGTCCAGAAGGTGCGGTTCAGCCCGTCGAAGATCAGGCGTCCGAACCCGCCGAAGCCGACGATCGCGGCGACGGCGACCAGCCCCACCGTGGTGACGGTCGCGATCCGCAGGCCGTTGATCATGTAGGGCACGGCCAGCGGGGTCTCGACCGTCAACACCCGCCGCAGCGGGCTGAGGCCCATCCCGTCCGCGGCGGCTTTGACCGGCGCCGGAACCGCCCGGAACCCGTCCAGGATGTTGGTGACCAGGATCAGGATCGTGAAGCCGACCAGCGGGATGATCGCCGTCAGCAGGCTGGTCCCGAACACGCTGCGCAGCAGCCCGAAGGCCGCCACGCTCGGGATCGTGTAGAGGAAGGCCGAGAACCCGGTGATCGGCCCGATCGTCCAGCGGTACCGCAAGCCGATCGCGGCCAACCCCAGCGAGATCGCGAAGCCGATGCTCACCGCGGCGAGCGTGAGCTGCACGTGCTCGATGATGGCGGTCTGGACGGAGTCCCACTGCTCGACGAGGTAGCTCCACCGCAGCAGCGGGTTCGCCCCCACGAACCCCCCACCCACGGTCACGACCCCACAGGGGC
>SKNP01000151.1 GCA_007120485.1 Nitriliruptoraceae bacterium | reverse complement strand
CACCCGCCCAAGAACGGCTTAGGGCTGCTGCCTCTCGGCCCTGACCCGGTTCACCGGAGGACGTCACCGGCGGACGCCCGTCACCTGAACGCACCGAGGACGCCATGCGACCTCGTGAACCTCCGACGGTACCAAGCCGCTCACCCGGCGGGCGAACGGGACGAACGACCCCACCAACCGCGATGCTGGGCGACCATGCTGCCGGCGGTTGCAGCGCGTCTTCGCACGGCGTCGAGGACGCACGACCGCCCCGTCCCCCGCCCCACCCTCGTCGTCACCGTCCCCTTCCGGAGCGTGCCGATGACCTCCACGACCTCGCGCACCGTCGCGGTCCGCGCGCCGGGGGTCGTGCTGTTCCTCGCGTTCATCGACATCTTCGCGTTGCTGCCCACGGTCGCTCCCCACGTCGAGGAGCTCGGCGCGGGCCCGATCGGCGTCGGCCTGGCCGTCGGGGCCTACTCGGCCACCAACCTCCCGGCCAACGTGCTGGGGGGCATCCTGGTCGACCGATGGGGCCGCCGCCGGGTCACGCTGCTCGGCCTGCTGGGCGCCGCCGCCGCGGTCCTCGGCTACCTGTTCGCGGGATCGGTCGCGACCTTCCTGCTGGCTCGCGGTGTCCACGGCGTCGCCGGTGGGATCCTCATCCCCGCGATCTTCGCCGCCGCCGGTGACCGGACCCAACGGGGCACGACCGGACGGACCTTCGGCCGTCTCGGCGCCGTGATCGGGGCCGCCGCCGTGGTCGCTCCCGCGGGTGCCGGCGTGCTGCGTCAGGCTGCGGGGACGCCAGCGGTGTTCCTCGCGATCGCGGCCGCGCTCGTGCTGGGTGCGATCATCGCCTACCTCGGCGTCCATGACGCACCGCACCACCTCGGCGGCGGCTCCCCCTCGACCACACCGGACGTCGAGGTGGTCGTCGTCGACTCCGCCGAGCGAGCCCCCGCCATGGCGGTTCCGACGGGGTCACCGCCCGCCAGCTCGCAGGTGCTCCTCGGGCTCCTGCGGGTCGGCATGGTCCGACGGGCCCTGCTCGCGACCGCGGTGCTGACGGCGGCCGTCGGGGTGCTGGCCGGGTTCCTGCCCGCCGCAGCCACGGCGTTGGGCGCGACCCCGTCCGCCATCGGGAGCCTGTTCACCGTGTACGCCATCTTCGCGGCGGGCGTCATGCTCTCGCCGCTCGCCGGGCACGTCGACACCGGTCGGGCGGACACCACGATCACGGTCGGCCTCGTCGCGCTCAGCGGTGCGCTGCTGACGTTCGCGGTCGCCCCGAACCTGGCCGTCGCACTGGTCGGTGCGGCCGTGTTCGGGGTGGGCTACGGGTTGATCTTCCCTGCGGTGGCCGCCGCGACGTCGTCATCGGCCAGCGCGGCGTCGCGGGGCCGCGCGTTCGGTCTGTTCAACGTCGCCTTCAGCCTGGGACTGGCGGCCGGGCCACCGCTGACCGGTGGGCTGGTCGACCGGGTGCCCGCGATCGATCCGTTCGTACCGGTCGCGGGTCTCGCCCTCATCGCCGCCGCCGCCGTCGCCGGGTCCGCGTGGTTCCGCAGGCGTACGGCGGGCGGCTGACCGCACCAACGGGACCGGCCGACCCACCAAGGCCGACCGGTCCGCGGTGCCTCGGGGCGGTTCGTCAGACCGAGATCCAGGCCGGATCGCGATCGACCTGCTGGACCAGGTGGTCGCGTGAGCTCTCGACCAGTTGCCGGGCCCGGTCGAAGCTCTCGACCAGACGTCCATCCTGCTTGCGGATCTGCCCGTCCACGATGACGGTCTCCACGTTCGAGACGTCCGCGGAGATCACCACGGCGGCCACCGGGTCGATCAGCGGCGCCATGTTCGGTGCCGTCGCGTCGATCACGGTCACGTCGGCCTTCTTCCCGGGCGTCAGCGATCCGGTGCGGTCGGCGACACCGGCACCTTCGGCGCCGTGGATCGTCGCCATCGCCAGGACGTCGCGGGCCTTGACCATCGTCTCCGGCGGGTCGACGTCCGACGTCCAGCACTCGCTGAGCGTGTTGAACCGCTCGATGCCGAAGGCGGCACGCATCTGCGTGAACATGTCGCCAGGCACGGTGGTGACCACGTCGACGCTCAGGCTCGGACGCAGCCCCTCGGCGACCGACCGCTGACAGGGCGGGCACCCGTGCCCCATCTGCAACTCGACCTGCGCGGCGACGGAGATGTGACCGCCGCTGTCGCGGACCAGTCCCCACTCCTCGTCGTCGAGGTAGCAGGAGTGGACGTAGACGTCGCCGGCTCCGAGCAGCCCGAGGCGGTGAAGGTTCTTGACCATCGAGAACCGTCCGGCCAGCCGCCCCATCCCGACGTGCACCGTCACCGGGATGCCGAGCTCCCGGGCGAGGTTCCACTCCTGGGTGACGACCTCGTCGGTGCAGAACCCGGGGCCGCGGGTAGCCAGCGCCATCGTGAGCAGCCCATCGTCGGTGGGCATGTAGGTGTCACGGATCCTGCGGACGTCGTCGGACGGCACCGCGATCTTGCTCTCGAACCAGTAGTCAGCCAGCGAGGTGTTGGCGCTGCCGTAGGCGTACTGCGAACGGATGCCAGCTTCCTGCAGCCCCTGGATGGCCGCGTCGGGGTGGTCGGGCGTGTTGTTGATGTGGGACCAGTCGACGAGCGTGGTGATGCCCGCGTGCAGGCACTCCAGCGAGCCGGCGAGGTTGCTGTGGTAGACGTCCTCGGGCCGGTAGACGGGCGCGAACGAGTCCAGCACCTCGACGAAGTAGTCGTCGAGCGTGGCGTTCGGTGCACATCCGCGGATCGCGGTCTCCCAGGTGTGCCGGTGGGTGTCGATGAACCCGGGGAAGACGATCTTGCCGCGGGTGTCGATCACCTCGGCATCCTCGACCCCGAGGTCGGTCCCGACCGCAGCGATCCGGTCATCCTCGATGAGGACCTCCCCCTGGGGCAGGTCGCCGTGGTCGTCATCCATGGTCAGGACGGTGCCGCCACGGAGCAGGCGTCGTTGGGTCATGGTGCGCTCTCCCGGTCGCTCTGGACGCGTTCTCCCACGCGTCCCTGGTGAAGGTGTAGTGCAACGTGCAATCGTTTGCTAGCGGTTGTGCGCGCAACGTCCCATGGGGTCGGTGACCGCCCTCCCCGACGACGCCGCGACGCCCTCCCCCGACGGCGTCGCTCCGACGCGCCCGCAGGACCCCGTGGCTGGTCCCGCTGGCCGCGACCTCCCGCCGGAGCTCGGCTTGGTCCGTCGGGTGTCGTGCGGCCTACGCTCCGACGGCGGCGGGACGCCCGCTCGTCCGCCTGCCCGAGACCACCGAGGGAGGAGCGGCGGATGCCGGCCCAGCGGACGACCGGATCGTCGACGACCGCCACCGCGTCGATGTGGTGCGAGCGGATGCCCGCGGACACCGCGTGACCTGGCCGCTGTGGGCCGTCGGGCTCGCCGCCCTCCCGATCGTCCTGCTCGCGGTGCTCGTGCTGCGCTCGCACCCGGTCACCCGCACAGCGTGGCTGGCGGCGGCCGCGGCGGCGGCGCTGGCGCTGGGGGTGTTCGACCTCGATCTCGGCGAACTCGGCGTCGCCGGCCTGCGCGGGGTCTGGACCGGGACCTGGATCCTGCTCATCGTCCTCCCCGCGCTGCTGCTGTTCGAGGTGCTGGACCGCTCCGGTGCGCTCGATCACCTCACGGGAGCCGCGGACCGGTTGGCACCCACCGACGGGCGGCGGCTGCTGCTGCTGGCGTTCGTGCTCCCCTCGTTCCTGCAGGGCGCGGCCGGGTTCGGCGCACCCATCGCGATGAGCGCGCCGATGCTGGTCCGCCGCGGGATGGCACCCGTCGCGGCCGTGGCGGCCTGCCTGATCGGCTACCAGTGGTCGGTGACGTTCGGCTCGATGGGATCGAGCTACTTCATGGCGGAGGCCACGGCCCGGCTCAGTGATACCGAGGCCGCATCCTTCGCGCTGCGCGCCGGGGTCGTGCTGGCGATCAGCGCCGTGGTCTCCGGGCTGCTCGTGCTCACCCGGGCGCGGCGCTCACCCGGGGATCGCTGGCGGGCGGTGGCACTGGGCGGGGTGATGGGATCCGTGCTGATCGCGGTCGTGTCCGTCCAGCCAGCGCTCGGCTCGACCGCCGCGGGGTTGGCGGGCCTGCTGGCCTGCTGGTGGCTGCTCCCCGACCGCGGGACCAGCCGCCCACGCGGCACCGACCTGCTGGTGGCAGCCTCGCCGTACCTGGTCCTGACGCTCGCCGCGGT
>SKNP01000132.1 GCA_007120485.1 Nitriliruptoraceae bacterium | reverse complement strand
TGCTCGTCGTCCGGCAGCGCCCCCAGGACGTACGGAGCCGCGAGCGTGTGGAGGTCGTCGTGGGTCCTCACCGGCTCACCTCCATCGTGCCGCGGAGCCGGATGAGCGCATCGCGCATCCGGGTCTTGACGGTCCCCAGTGGCGTGTCGAGCAGTTCGGCCACCTGCCGGTAGGTGTAGCCCTGGTAGTAGGCCAGTTCCACGACCTGACGTTGCCGTTCGGTGAGCGCGCCCAACGCCGAGGTCACCTGCACGGCTTCCTCACGTTGTTCGACCTGCTCCACGGCGTCGTCGAAGGCGGGGGCCTGGTCCTGTGTGCCGTACGTATCCGCTCGATCGCGCGCGGCCTGCTCGGAGCGGACCCGGTCGATCGCCCGGCGGTGCGCGATCGTGAGGATCCAGCCGGCCGCCGACCCTCGTCGCTCGCTGAACCTCGCGGCGTGGCGCCAGACCTCGAGCATCACCTCCTGGGTCACCTCTTCCGACTGGGAGGGGTCACGGAGCACCCGCCGGACGGTGCCGAAGACGTTGCCGCCGACCTCGTCGAACAGTGCGCCGAACGCCGCCTCGTCACCGTCGGCGACCTTGGCGAGGAGCGTGTCGAGGTGGCCGCCCGCCTGGGCCGGTGCCGGACGGTCGTGGGATGATGGCTCGTTGACGGGCACCATCACCTCCGTGCTGGGCGCGAACGCCATGTTCCTCTCCCAGGTGGCGAAGCCTACTCGGCGGGCTCAGCGGGCTCAGCGGGCTCGGCGGGACCTCCGGCGACCAGCGATCAGCCGTCGATGCGTTCGGCGTAGACGATGATGTTGTCGCGGTAGCTCCGCTCGTCGTCGTCGAACACCCCGCCGCAGGTGATGAGCCGCAGCTCCGATCCGGGTGTCCCGGCGTAGACCTGCTCGGTGGGGAACTCGTCCTTCGGGTGCTGCTCGAGCCCGCGCACCGCGAAGGTCACCACCTCCCCATCGTCGCCCTGTACCTCGATCTCATCGCCGGCTTCGAGCTCCGGTAGCCGGTAGAACACCGCCGGACCGCTGCGCGAGTCGACGTGGCCGGCGATCACGGCGGGACCGACCCGACCGGGCCGCGGACCTGGCGTGAACCAGCCGGCCTGATCGAAGTCCGTCGGGACCTCCATGCGACCATCGCCGTCGATGCCCAGGTCGATGACATCGGCGTCGACACCGATGGCGTCGATGACGATCCGTTCGGGATCGACGCCGTTGGGGTGATCCACGGACGCCTCGTCGCCGTGATCGTCGTGCCCATCGTGCGCATCATGGTCGTGGAGCCCGGCGAGCCGGTCCGGGTCCATGGCCCGGATCGCGGCCAGCGTCGCCTCGGTGGAGCCAGGCTGGCTTCCCGATGGGTCGGCGCTGCCGGCCTCGCCGTCGTGTTGGTCGGGCTCGTCGTGGTCGCCGTGCTCGTCGTGGTCGTGCTGGTCGTGAGCGTCGTGCTGGTCGTGCTCGGTGTCCGGGTCGTCGAGGTCGTGCTCCTCGGCGCTGGACGCGGCCTCCGGGGCGTCATCGGCCCCGGAGGCCGACCGGTCGGGTCCCCCGCTGCACGCGACCAACAGGATCGCGGCGGCGATGACCCACGTAGCGGCTGCGGGCTGGCGGCGTGACATGGTGGACCCTTCCGGTCGTCGTTCGTGGTGTTGGCTCGCTCAGGCGGTCTCGTCACCGGTCAGGCGACGGCGACGCAGGGCCAGGCCACCGAGCGCACCAGCGCCGAGCAGTCCTGCGGTCAGCGCACCGGTGCCGTCCTGGCCACCGTTGGTCGCGGTGCCACCGGCACCCGTGTCCACGCCACCGGCTGCGGAGGCCGTGATCTGGCCGCACGCGGCGGGAGCGGTCGCCTCGATCGGGAGTTCCTCGTCGAGCGAGCTCGGGATGTCGACCGTGCCGATCTCACCGGAGTCGTCCAGGTCCAGGCCGTGCACCACGATGTGCAGCGAGCTGAGGTTCTCCGCGACCTCGTCGCTCACCTCGAAGGTCCGCTCGTAGTCGAGCGTGTCCGAGTCGGGGAACCGGTCGACGGCCAACGCGCTGTCGGGGCTGGTGTCCCCCTCGGTGGTCAGCGACACGCTCACCGGGCCGTAGTCGTCCGCGCCTTCCACGACGCTGATGATCCCGTCGCCATCCGCGTCCTTGGCATCGAACCCGTCCTCGTCGCTGTTCAGCGGCCCGCAGACGTTGTCGCCGCCCGGCTCGCCGTGAAGGTGCATCGCGTGCGGGAAGCCGTCGAAGAACCCCTGCCCCTGGATCGACACGGTGAGCTCGTTGCCGTCGAGCCACAGCTCCGCGTCGGCGCTGGCACCCGAGTCGTTCGCCTGGCTCAACGACGCCGAGTACCGCTGTTCATGACCGTCGGCCATCGCCGCGGTCGGTAGTGCGAGGACGGCGACCGCCGCGGTGGCGAGTGTGAAGGTCTTGCGCATGTGCAACTCCTTGGGTGGTGGGCATCTGCTTGCGGCCCCCGTTCGGCCACCACCCGGCCCCGGTTCCCAGGTGAGCGGAAGCCAGGCGGGTCCGACCCCGCAGCGCACGTCCGGGCCGCCGACCGAACCGGTGCCAGCTCACGGCCGAACACCTGCCCCCAGGCTCGCGGCCACCCCGCATCGCCTCACCCCGGTGCCGTCCCAACGGCCCCGCGAGCCCACCAACCCCGCCTGGGAACACACATCGGCCCCGCTGCGACGATGGAGCGGGGCCGATCCGGTGAGCACCCCCGGTAGGAATCGAACCTACGCATCCGGCTCCGGAGGCCGGTGCTCTATCCACTGAGCTACGGGGGCGTGCGCGGCGGGACGCGCCGCAGCCGGGCAACGTACCAGAGGCGGCCTTGCGACCTCCTCGCCGCCGGGGGCCGCGCCAGGTTGCGCGGCTGACGTTCCCAGGTGGGCGCCTGCCGATGACGACATTGCGGGACGGGACCCATTGACGCGGCGGTCGCGGTCGAGTGACCTACGGGCAACGTCCGATGTAGGGGAGCCGGCGTGGGGGAGCGGGGCGCCGATCGGCCGGATGTGGTCGCGTCCGACCAGCGTTCGCCGATGCGAGCTGCCGCCGCCGACCCCACCGGGGACCCGCAGACGGCCCCGCCCGTCCCAGACGGGCAGGGAGCCGGGCCCGCCGGTCGTCGTGTCGTGCCCCTCGGCGCGAGACCGGCGGGCCTCACCCCTGATCCGACCGACGCGTCGCCCGGCTACCTGCGGTTCGAGGGGATCCTCGACGAACACCTGCGGTTCCAGCGGGCGCCCGGCTACGAGGTCGATGCCCCTCAGCCGGGCGCAGGGGACGGCCGGTTCGAGGTGGTGCTCCTCGACGCCGGCGACGAGGTCCTCGCGCGGGTCCGGCCTGCGGTCGACTTCGCCTCGATGCCGGCCGACGGGCTCCAGGGTCCGCGGGTCACCAACGTCCGTGCCGACGTGCCGTTCGACGACCAGGCGGCGGCCCTGGAGTTCCGCAGCGATGGCCGGGTCCTGCACCGCGACCGGATCCCGTCGCGACCGCCGACCCTCCAGCACGTGGTGGTCACCCCGGATGACGGACGGACCCCCTCCGTGCCCCCGCACCTGACCCCCACCGGTTTCGCGACCTCCACGACCGGCCGCGGCCGCGCTGGCGGCGATCGCCTCCGGATCCAGTGGCAGGCCAGCTCACCGGTCGGCGAGGACGTCACCGTGGACCTGCTGCTCCGGGACGGCGACGGCCGCGAGCACGCGTTCGCTCGCGGCCTGACCGGTGGGCCCTACGTCGCCGACGTCAGCCGTGCCCACGTCGAGGACGTGACCCTCGTGGTGCGCGCCACCGACGGGGTCCGCTCGGCCGAACACCGGTCGCCGCTGCACCTCGAGCCGACCGTTGCCCACCTCGACGTCATCGAACCGACACCGTCTCGCGTTCCTGCCCCCGGGCAGCGCTACCAGCTCCAGGCCCGCGTGGACGATCCGACCCACCCTGACGCGGAGTCGGCGCTGGTCTGGCGCATCGACGGTGAGGTGGTCGGCCGAGGCCGGTCCGTGCTGACGGCTCCACCGGCGCTACCCGGTGAACACACCATCGAGCTGATCTACGCCCCGGACGGCACCGAGCAGCTGCGGCGGGAGCTCACCCTGGTCGTCCCGCGCTACGCCACGTCCGGGGAGCGCTGGGACGCGCCGCCACCCGCCGAGGGGTGACCCGCGCTGGGCCGAGCCGGCGCTGCGCCGCCGCCGGTCCGGCCATCGGTCCGGTCGTCGATCCGGACGCC
>SKNP01000508.1 GCA_007120485.1 Nitriliruptoraceae bacterium | reverse complement strand
GTGCTTCGGCCACCGCCAGCGGCTCGGGCGCCGCCGGCGAGCGCGGCGGCGACCCGCTGGCGGCGGTACCAGCGTTCGACCCGCTCCGAGCGGTCCTCCCCAGCGCGCCGGGCGAGCTGGGCGACCAGCGGCTCCAGCGCCGGTGCGGGCCCGTCCTCCTCCAGCGCGGTCACCAGCAGATCGGCGGCCTCGGCCGGATCCAGCAGGCCGCTGGTGATGTCCAGCCGGCCGGTCACGTTGAAGGGCAGGTCGGTCGGGTGTTCCGCGGCCAGCCGGCGGAAGGAGACCTCCAGCCGCTGGAGTGCCTGCGCCGCGGCCCAGCGCCGCACCGGCGACGACGCCACCTGCCGGTGACGGCGCACCTGGGTCAACACCTCGTCCGTGTCCGGTGCACCAGGGAGCCGGTAGGCCAGCGCGCCGGTCATGGAGTCCAACAGGGGCGGCAGGTGTTCGACATCGCGGTGGTGCAGCCGCTGCCACAGCCGCGCAGCAGCGCCGACGAGCAGTGGCCCGGCCAGCGCGATCAGGTCGTCGAGGTGGCGCAGCTGCTGGTCGAAGCGGCTCGCCACGGGGGTCGATCGCAGGCACCGTCGACAGTCCACGTAGGCGGGGTCGTGGGGGTCGCCGCGCAACGGCAGCCGTCCGCACACGGTCAGGTCGGTGCCGTGGAGGCCCAGGTGTACCCGGCTGCCCGTCAGCGGCCGCACGCCGACCAGGTCGTCGACCGGCACCGGTGGCAGGACCGCGAGGTGCTCTGGGGCGGCGCCGGCGCGACGCACGGCCGCATCCAGGTCGTCCAGGTCCGCCCGGGACGTCCGCGGCCGCGCCGGGGTGAGGCCGATCAGCACCACCTCGGCGACCGGGGCGGTCGGGTCGACCTGCCAGCCGTCACCCCACGAGGCTGACGTCGCGGACGCGGGGGTGGCTACGGTCGGGTCGACCTGCCAGCCGTCGCCCAACGGCGGGGATGTCGTTGCGTCCGTGGGGGTGGCTGCGGCCGCTTCGGGCGCGAGCGCGGGCAGCCACCGCGGCACCCCGAGCGGATGGTCGACGTGGGCGACCGTCCCGTCGGGGAGCCGGACCGCTCCCAGCTGATCGATCGCCCGCAGCAGCGCGGTCCGGTCGGCCAGGGGGCGGGAGTGCTCGTCGGGGGCGCGGGCGGCGAGCAGCGCGACCCCGTCGAACCGTCCCACCCGCGCCTCCTCGCCGCCGAACGTACGTTCTACGGCGAGAGCCGGGGCGTCGTCAACCGGTGTCCGCTAGGCGCCGGGCCGACGCGCCGAGGTGGGCGGGCGCCGCTCACGGTGGTGTTCGCACGGAGCCGGACTGGTCGCGGAGGGCTGACGTGGTCGGACACGGCCGACGGGCGGTAGGTCGCGCGCAGATCTCCACCGCAGGTGGCCCCCGTGTCGCAGACCAACGGCCCTGTGGTGGTCGAGGACCGCTTCGTAGGGTGGCTGCGAAGCAGCGGCACCGCGTCGCTGATCGACGAAGGCCACGATGATGAAGACGGACATGGACGGCAAGGTCGCGATCGTGACCGGCGCGGGTGTGGGGATGGGTGCCGCGACGGCCAAGCTCTTCGGCGAGAGGGGCGCGAAGGTCGTGGTCAGCGACATCGATGAGGCCACCGGTCAGGCGACGGCGGATGCGATCGTCGACGCCGGCGGCAGCGCGGTGTTCGTGCGTGCGGACGTCTCCAAGGCGGCCGATGTGGAGGCGATGGTCCAGGCGGCGGTCGAGCACTTCGGCCGCCTGGACTGTGCGGTCAACAACGCCGCGGTCACGCCCGATACCCACCCGGTCGCGGAGATCGACGAAGCGGAGTTCGACAAGGTCATCGAGGTGGACCTCAAGGGTGTGGCGCTGTCGATGAAGGCCGAACTCGCGCAGTTCCTGCGTCAGGGCGACGGCGGAGCGATCGTCAACATCGGGTCGGTGAGTTCCTTCCGCCCCCAGCCGAACAACCCGGCCTACACGGCCGCGAAGCACGCGGTGCTGGGCCTGACCAAGGTCGCCTCGTTGGAGAACGCGCCACACCAGATCCGGGTGAACGCCGTGTGCCCGGGCGCGATCGACACGCCGATGCTGCGTGGCGCCCTGGAGACGATCGGTGCCAGCGAGGAGGAGTTCGCACCCGCACTGAGCCTGTTCGGACGATTCGGACAGTCGGAGGAGGTCGCCGAGGCCAACGTGTGGCTGTGCTCAGACGCCGCCTCCTACATCACCGGTGCCTCGCTGATGGTGGATGCGGGCTACACCTCCCGGTAGCGCCGGTGCTGGGCCGCGCCGTGACAGCAGCACGGCGCGGCGACAGCGCACACCGCGTGGCGCCGGTCCTGTGACGAGGTGAGGATGGATCGTCGTCGGGCGGGAGCGTTGCGATGGAACCGGTCGAGGTCGCGTTCACCAGCGACGGGTTGCGGCTGGCGGGGCAGCTGTGGCTCCCGGATGCTCCGGCACCCCACCCAGCGCTGGTCCTGACCGGACCGTTCACGGGCGTCAAGGAGCAGGTCGTCGGCCGGTACGCCGAAGCGCTCGCGACCCACGGGCTCGCCGCGCTGGCGTTCGACCATCGCCGCTGGGGGAACTCGGAGGGGCTGCCTCGGCAGGACGAGTGGTCCGGCGGAAAGCTCGCTGACCTGCGCGATGCCGTGACCATGCTGACCACCAGGGCCGAGATCGACGCGGCCCGGATCGGTGGCGTCGGGATCTGCCTGGGTGGCGGGTACGCGGTCCGGGCGGCTGCGGCTGACCCGCGGATCCGAGCGGTCGCCACGGTCGCGGGCTGCTTCAACGATCCACGCGCGTTCCGGGACGGCATGGGCGCCGATGGGTACCGATCGGTCCTGACCAGCTTCGCGGAGCAGCTCACCGCCGATGCGGAACTCGGGGAGGTGGCCGTCCTGCCAGCGGTCAGCGACGAGGGCGAGGCTGCCATGCCCGGCGATGAACCCTTCGCCTACTACGGCTCGTCGCGTGGCGCGGCCGTCGGGTGGACCAACCAGGTCACTCGACGGTCGATCCGCGAGCTGTTGACCTTCGATGCCGCCGCCGCAGCGGAACTGTTGCCGCCGACCCCGCTGTTGGTGATCCACGGCCGACGGGACGACTACTGCGATCCGGGGGCGGCGGAAGCCTTCGCGCGACGCCACGGGGATGCCGAGGTGCGTTGGCTCGATGCGAAGCAGCACATCGACCTCTACGACATCGACCGTTTCGTGGACGACGCGGTGAAGCAGCTGGCTGGATGGTTCGCGGCTCACCTGCCTGAGGCTGCCGAGCCCGTCACCTGACGAGCGCGTCCGGGTGCTCGTGGGCCATCCGGGTGCTCTTGCGCCTTTCCGGTTGCTCGTGGGCCCGTCCGCCTGGCGACGTCGGGTCGAACTACATCTACGGGTCGGTGCGGTGCGTGAGCCGAGCCCGCGCCATCCGCAGTAACGTCGACGACGAGCCCCCGGAAGGGAACGAGCATGAGGATCCTCGGTGTGCCCGGCAGTCTGCGCGACGCGTCCCTGAATCGGCAGCTGCTCGAGCTGGCTGCGGAGCAGATGAAGGGCGAGGCCGAGCTCGTGATCTTCGACGAGATCGAGGATCTGCCCCTGTTCAACGCCGAGCTGGAGACCGATCCACCGGACCCTTCGGTGGCACGGTGGGTTCAGGCGCTTCAGGAGGCCGACGCGGTCCTGATCGCCAGCCCGGAGTACAACGGTTCGATCACGGCTGCGCTGAAGAACGCATTGGACTGGGCATCTCGACCCAACGATGATGCGCCGCTGGATGGCCATCTGGTCGCGGTGATGGGTGCGAGCCCGAGCTCGCGCGGTGCGGCCGGTGGCCAGCAGGTCACCCGCGAGGTGGCAGAGCGCATCGGTGCGGAGGTGCTGGACGCCGAGTTGCTGGTCGGCAGGGCGCCGAAGGTGATCGAGGACGGGGACCTGGTCGACCACGAGCTCCAGGGGCAGCTCGAGGCGTTGGTCGGCGCGCTCCTGAAAGCGACAGCGAAGCGTCTTGGAACGGATGGTCCGAGCTGAGCGACCCCGAGGCGGTGCCGGGGAGGCCAGCTCGCAGGTGTTCGTGTGCGGTGATACCAGGCAGCGGAGATCCACGAGGAGCATCCGACATGGATTCCACCGACACCGACCTGCTCGAGCGGTACGCCGACGGCGTCGACACGCTCCTGCCAGCGGCCCCGCAACTCGAGCTGTTGGGGGAGAGGTTCCGCTTCACCGAGGGCCCGGTGTGGGACTTCCGCACGGGAG
>SKNP01000509.1 GCA_007120485.1 Nitriliruptoraceae bacterium | reverse complement strand
TCCTGAATGGTCTGCTCGATGCTCTGGCGCGGCAACTGGTAGGAGTGCAGCGTCCGCGCCAGGATCTCCAGGGATGTCTCGAATTCCTGGGCGATCACATCATCCGCCCCGAGCTCGCGCAACGGCCCGATCTCATCGAGATTGCGCGTGCGCACGATGATGTGCAAGCCCGGGTTCTCGCGTCGGGCGAGTTCCACCGTCTGCCGCGTGGCCGCGGGATCGGAGATCGCCACCACGTAGACGCGGGCCGATTGCAGGTGCACCCGGTGCAGGACCTCGATGCGCGTCGCGTCGCCATAGTAGACGGCTTCACCTCGCTTGCGTGCTTCGCGAACGGCATCCGGATTCAACTCCAGGGCCGCGTAGGGCATGTGCAGCGCTTCCAGGGCCCGGACCATGTTCCGGCCGTTGAGCCCGTAGCCACAGATCACCACGTGGCGCTCCAGGGCCGAAGCTTGGTCACCGTCGCCGTCCACGCCCCGGCCTTCCAGTCGCCGCAGCCACGGCAGGGCCGACAGCGCCCGGTTCACCCGTGGGCCGGCCGCGACGGCGAACGGGTTCAGCAGCATCGTCGCGATCGCCACCAGCACGAAGAACTGGAACAGGCCGTAGCCGATCAGCCCCTCTTCGCGGCCGGCATGGACCAGCACAAACGAGAACTCGCCGATCTGCGCCATCGCCAGCCCCACGACCGTCGCGATGCGCAGCGGGCTGCCCCAGAGCAGCGCGGGCAGGAATCCGCTGAGGAACTTGACCACCAGCACGGCGGCGATCACCGGCACAGCCGGCAGGGCGAACTGCCAGATCCCACTCACGTCCAGCAGCATGCCGATGGAGATGAAAAACAGGCTCACCAGCAGGTCGCGAAATGGCACCACCTCCGCCAGCGTCTGGTCGCTGTACTGCGTGCCTGCGATCGCCAGTCCCGCCAGGAATGCCCCCAGGCTCACGGGTAACCCCACCGCCATCGTCGCCCAGGCGGTGCCCAGGCAGACCACCACCAGGAAGATCAGGTAGAGCTCGCGGCTGCGGGTGCGCATCACGTGCCGGCCAGCATCGTCACCACGATGCAAAAGAGCATCTGGAACAGGCCCAGCCGCGCCGCTCGCACCAGTTGCCGGAGCCGCTCGGGCGTGAAATCCAGGCCGATCGAGAACATCAGCAGGATGATGCCAATGTCCGCCAGCAGCTCGACTTGTGCCGGCTCGCGCACCACCCCCAGGCCGTACGGACCGATGATGGTCCCCGTGACCAGCAGGCCAACGATCACCGGCAGGCGCAGCCGATGGAAGACCGTCAGCACCAGCCCCGCGGCCAGGAAAATCAGCACCAGGTCACGCAGCAGGTCATCCATCGCCGCCGTCTTTCACCTTCCGGCTCCGTCTCGCATGCGGGCCGGCACAGCCGCAGCCGGGGCTGGTGACCCATCCCGAGGCGCGCGCTGCCACACATCCGGCTCCTGCCGCCGGCTCGTTCACCCACGCCTTACAAATCGTCCCGGCCGTTCATCCCCAGCACCTGTCGGGCCCGGGCGTACTTGTTGCGCAGCCGGTGCTCCTCCGACTCAGGCAATTCCGCCAGCCGACCGGAGTTATGGCGGATGTCCGCCTTCTTCACCTTCAGCGCAATTGGGTTCGCCTTCACCTGCTCCAGGTATGCATCGTACGCCTCCCCGCGCTGGCGCGTCAGTGCCACCACCGCTTCAACCACCGCCTCGCTGATCCCGCGCTCCCGGAGCCGTGCAGCCGACCACCCCGGGCCGTCCTCGAGCACATCGTGCAGCACGGCGGTGCACCACTGTGCCTCGCCGTGAAGCGACGGATCCTGCATGACCCCCAACGGATGGAACACGTAGGGCCGCCCCGCCCGGTCCTGCTGGCCCGCGTGGGCCTCGGCCGCTGCCGCAATCGCACGTTCAAGCATGCTGGCCGACATGAGGCTACTACCCATCACGCGTGCCCGAATCCAAGCCTATCATAGCTTTGTGACGACATGACGTGCGAGGCACCTGCCGTCGCAATCAGAGGATGGCGTTCTGGCCGAAAGCGAAGTGTGCATCCATGCAGCCTGCCAGCATCCCCACCGACAGTCGCGAAGCGCTCAGCCAGTGGTATCGGACGCATGCTGACGGCCTCGAACGGTCGCTGGACCAGCTCCGCGGCGAGCTCGGGGCCGCATGCACGCAGCGAGGACTCCGGCCAACGCTCAAGTGGCGGGTCAAGTCGTTCAAGAGTCTCTACGCCAAGGTGCTGCGCACGAGTTCGCAGGCACCGGCCAGTGCGTCGGAGCGGGTCGTTCCCACCGACCTGCTGGGGATGCGGCTGGTTCTGCCTTTTCTGGAGGATCTCCGCCACGGCGAGCGGCTGATCGAAGGCGCGTTCAACGTGGTCGAGCGCCAGCAGCGAGGCGGCCGACGCCATGAGTTCGGCTACGAATCGACGCACTACCTTGTAACCGTTCCCGCGCACATTGCCGACGCGCACGGGCTCGATGGCCAGCTCCTGTGTGAGATCCAATTACGCACGATTCTCCAGGAGGCGTGGGCCGAGGTGGAGCACGAACTGGTTTACAAGGCCGAGTTCAACCCGTTCGACGAGCCGCTGCGGCGAAAGCTCGTCGCGCTGAACGCCAATCTCGCCTTATCCGACATCGTCTTTCAGGAAGCCCGGGCGTACCAACGCCAGCTTCAGCGACAGCTTAAACGTCGGCGTGCGACGTTCACGACGATGATGCTGCGGCAGGGCGAACCGTATCGGGGTTCTCCCGCCGCCCCCGCTTCGGGTGAGACCGCCGCGACACAGGATGGTGACCAGCCGGATCGAATCGGGGCGATGACATTGCAGCCGCCCCCCGAGGAGGACTTCCCGCAGTACATGATCCCAGCCGGCGGCGCGACCATCGACAACATGCTGCTGTACGCGCTCCATGCCCACAACCGTGGTGACGTTTCCGCCGCCCTGTCGATCTACGGTCGGATTCTGCAGATTGAAGACCGAGGCAACCTGCACGCGATCGTCCGTATCCACCGAGGGATGGCCCACGTGGCCGATGGCGATTACCACAGCGCATTGATGGACTTCTCGGAGGCGATCGCGCTCAACCCACAGAGTCCCAAGGGCTATTTTCACCGCGCCCTTGTCCACCAGTTCGAGAACCGTCTCAACGAAGCCCGTGACGATCTGCAGCGTTGTCTGGCCTTGGACCCCACGCACACCGACGCCCTGCTCAGCCGCAGCAGGCTCCACTTCGACCAGGGCCGCTTCGAGGCCGCCATGCGCGACTGCGACGAGGCGCTGGCCCTTGAGCCGGACTGGCAGCAGGCACACGCATGGCGCAGGCACATCGTTCGCACAATGGGGCTGTAGGGCAACGCCTGTCGCGGAGCCGTGTTCGTCCGTGGCTCGATCAAGGCCCATCCTCAGCGGGGCGGTGAGCGCGGTGTTGGTGCAGTCGTCCAGCGTCACGGCGTTGACGGCGATTGCACGGGCGAGCCTGGGTACGACCAGCGTCGGCTGGATCGTGGCGGTGCTGGGGTTTCAGGTGAACATCATGATGATCAAGCTGCCGTTGATCGTCATCGGGAGATGATGCCGCGGCATCCCGTAGACCATCTGCACACGCTGACGGACCTGCTCCGCCGTGGCAAGATAACGCAACAGGCCAGCGAGGAGGCGGAGCTGGGCGACCTGAACCGCGCGTTGGTCCCGAACGTGGAGCAGTTCTGGCTCTGGCCCTGAGCCCAGGCGCTCGCCGATGTGCCAGCCGAGGCCAAGGCGTTCTCCCGTTGGCTGGCCGAGAAGCGCCGAAACCGTCGATCGCAGCTTCTGGAGCGAACCGCCCGCGGCAAGTTGAGACTGGACCTGGTGCTGCGTCGCGTCGACGCCGTGCATTGGATCGACAGTCTGGGCTACGACCTCTTACCGGCCGCCCACCACTTCGGCCGCGCCCGATCCCTGGGCATCCGTACGCCCGCCGGTGGAGGCGTTTGAGGCGGCGTGTCCCCGGGGGCGATGCGGTGATTGAAGAAGGGAATTCGTGGCTGGGTGGCCCTATCATTGATAGGCGCGATGGGGGGCACGGACCCGGGCGCTGAGTTTCCCGAGGGTGTGGCACTTTAAGGGAGGTGTGCCGTGTTTGTGCTGACGGATGCAGACCTGAAACGGCTTGAACAGGTCCTGCAGCAGGCGGCTGATCACCTGCCTGGCGCTTCTGAGCCATGCCGTAGAGCGTGGCAGCGACTTGCGCAGTTGATGTGCCAGGCGGTGGTC
>SKNP01000215.1 GCA_007120485.1 Nitriliruptoraceae bacterium | reverse complement strand
GCAGCGGCGAGCCGCGCAGGTCCATCGGTGGGCGGTCGAGCGCGATCAGGAACCCGAACCCGATGGTGACCGCGGAGGTGCCCAGGGGCACCATCAGGCCCCGGTCGACGATCCGCGAGAGCGTCCCGTCGCGTGACGTCGCCGCGGTGGCGGCCAGGCCCCCGACGATCAGCGCGATCAGGGTCGCGCTGAGACCGAACAACAGCGAGTTGCGCACGGCCTCACCGGCAGGGACCGTCAGGACCGTGGCACGGTCGTCGGTCAGCAACCCCCGCCAGTTGGCCAGGCCGTACCCGTCGGTGGTGGTCAGCGAGCGCTCGACGAGCACCAGCAGTGGCGACGCCAGGAGCGTCGCGACCACGGCGAGGTTGCCGCGCAGGAACCACCGTTCGCCACGCGAGCGGGGCGCGCGGCGGGTGGTGGTGGCGCCGACCAGCGGCTGGGAGGGTGCCCGCCGTTGCAGGCGGCCGTAGACCAGGAGCGAAGCGAGCACGGCGACCAGTTGCAGCACGGCCAGCGCCGAGGCCAGGGGCAGGTCGAGCAGTTGGGTCGTCGCCCGGTGGATCTCCACCTCGATCGTGGCGCGACCTGGGCCACCGAGGATCAGGACGACGCCGAAGGAGGTGAACGTGAACAGGAACACGATGGCAGCCGCCGAGGCGATCGCGGGTCGCAGCAGCGGCAGCGAGACCTCGCGGAAGGACCGCCATCGGGACGCACCGAGCACGCGGGCGGCGTCCTCCAGACGTGGGTCGAGCATCGACCACAGGCCACCCACCGTGCGCACGACCACGGCGTAGTTGAAGAACACGTGGGCCAGCAGGATCGCGGCGACGGTGCGCCGGAGGTCCAGGGTCGGGGCGGCGTCTCCGAGGACGGCGGTCATCGCGCTGTTGACCGGGCTGCGGGGGCCGAGCAGCGCGAGGAAGGCCGACCCGACGACGACGGTCGGCAGCACGAACGGGATCGTGACACCGGCTTGGAGCAGCGAGCGTCCCCGGAACTCCATCCGAGCGATCGCATACGCGCCCGGCAGGCCCACCAGCAACGTCAACACCGTCGACGCCACCGCCTGCCACAACGTGAACCAGGCGACCGAGCGCACCGCCGGGTCGCCGACGACGCGCCCGACGACCCCCAGCTCGAGATCGCCGTCCGGTGCGAAGCCGGTGGCGAAGATCGTGCCGACGGGCCAGACGAAGAAGACGGCCAGGAACAGCACCGGGACCACGAGCAGCGCCAGACCGGCACCGCGGCGCTGCCGCCGTCCGGTGCCGGTCATCGTGCGTTCCGCAGGACGCCGCTCACGCTCGACGGATCGGTCGACGGGAGGTCACCGCAGGACCGTGGAGGTCCACGCCTCGATCCACTCCTCGCGGTGCTCGCCGATCACCTCGTGATCGATCTCCAGCGGGTCGTCCGGCAGGACCGCGAACTCCTCGAACACCTCCGGCAGCTGTGCCTGCTGGTTGGCCGGGAACACGAACATCGTGAGCGGGATGTCCTCCTGGAACGTCTCGCTCAGCATGAAGTCGACGAGCAGCTGCGCGCCGGCGGGGTTGTCCGCGCCCTCGAGGATCCCGACGAACTCGATCTGACGGAAGCACGAGGCTTCGATGACGCCGGTCGGTGCCTCGTCCAGCTCCTCCTCGGCGAACAGGACCTCAGCGGGCGGGCTGGAGGCGTAGGAGACCACCAGGGGCCGGTCACCGTCTCCCGTCCCGCTGAACTCGTCGTAGTACACCTCGGACCAGCCGTCGGTGACGATGACGTCGTTGTCGACCAGCTGCTCCCAGAAGTCGAGGTAGCCGTCCTCACCGAACGTCTCGATCGTCGCGAGGAGGAACGAGAGGCCGGGGGAGGAGGTCGCCGGGTTGGTGACCCCGAGCAGACCCTCGTAGGCCGGGTCGGTCAGGTCGTCCAGTTCCTCCGGGACGTCCACGTCGGCGTCCTCGAAGAAGGCGACGTCGTAGTTGAGGCACACGTCGCCGCGATCCATCGGGGTCACGCGGTGCTCGTCGTCGAGGATGAGCGCCGGATCGACCGTGTCGAGCGCTGGCGACTCGTACGGCGTGAAGATGGCCTCGTCGAGCGCCCGGGACAGGAAGGTGTTGTCCACGCCGAACAGCAGGTCGCCCTGGGGGGCGTCCGCCGTGAGGATCGTCTGGTTCAGGGCCGTCCCGGCATCGCCGAGCGGCACCACCTCGACGTCGATCCCGGTGTCGTCGGTGAACGCGGCCAGCACCTCCTCGGAGACGTCGAACGAGTCGTGGGTGAGCAGGGTGACGGTGTCGCCGGGATCCGCATCGGCGGTCGCGTCGTCGGGGGCGTCCTCGGGCTCATCCGGGTCGTCCTCGTCGAGGTCGTCGTCCCCCTCGCGGTCCACCTCGCCGTCGGTGTCCGGGTCGGGCTCCACCACATCGCCGTCCCCGCAGGCAGCCAGCGCCATCGCCAGTGCGGCCACGAGCGCGATCGGTCGGGTCATCCTCATCGTGTTCCAGCTCCAGGATCGGCATCGGGGGCGAGCTCGCCGGGCTGCACCGCGAGCAGCACGCCGTCGGTGACGGTGACGGCTGCGGTGGGCGCCGCGAGCACGTTGCTGACACCCCGGGAGGAGCCGGCGGGCAGTTCCTCCCCGTCGAGGGGGAACCGCAGGCCCTGGGTGACGATGCCGTGGGCCGGCCCGTGGATCGGCACCAGGCTGACCAGCTCGCCGATCCGGCCGGACAGCGGCACGGTGCCCCGCACGACCGTCAGGACCGCATCGCCCATCAACGCGACGATCGACAGCTCGGCGTACGCCGGTGCCGCCAGCAGCGAGGTCCCTCCGAGCAGGTGATCCAACCGGCCCCCGTGACCACCGACGACCGTGACCGCTGCGGGCGCCAGCTCCGTGGCGGCGTCCAGCGCGATCGCGAGATCGGTCCGGTCCTTGTCGACCGGGTGGCGGTCCACCTCGACACCCGCATCGCGGGCTCGGTCGAGGTCGGCTGGTGCGACCGAGTCGAGGTCGCCGACCAGCCGATCCACGTCGAGGTGGAGCGCGTCAGCGGCCGCCAGGCCGGAGTCCGCCGCGATGACCACGTCGGGCGCGGGCAGGGGGCGTGGAAGCGGCGGGAGGATCGGATCCCCACCGGCGAGCACCACGACCTGCGTCACGTCGTCGGACACGGATCCGGGGGTCGGCGGGACCATCGCGGTGGCACCTCCCTCACGCTGGCGTTACCCAGGGCAGGTTCCACGGGTCGATGGCGCTCGCGGACGGTCACGACCGGACGGTCGTGGACGTCCTCGCGGTGGCCACCCTCTCAGCCCGGCTGTCCCGAGCTCCCCGGGTGTCGTGGACGACGGGTCTCCGTCGCCGTTGGCGCCAGCGTAGCGGCGCACGACGGTGCCCCGGGCACGAGGCCCGGGGCACCGTCGAACGGGCGGCGGTCGCCGCGTGGCTCAGGCTTCCTCGCCGTCGGCTTCCTCCACGATCATGGCGGTGACCATGCCGAACATGCCCTCGTGGCGTTCCGCGTGGGTGAGGATGTGGCAGTGCAGCACCCAGACACCAGGGTCCGACGCGTGCACGAGCACGCTGTAGCGCTCACCTGGTGCGACGTTGACGGTGTCCTCCCACTGCGGTGCGTCCAGCGGGAACCCGTCCTTGGCGAACACCAGCTGCGGCATCTGGTGCAGGTGCATCGGGTGGATCTGCAGCCCCTCGTTGTAGTAGTGGATGACGATCCACTCGTCCTCCTCGACCACGATCGGCTCGGTCGCCGGGAACGACTTGCCGTTGAGCGACAGGCCGATCGAGCCCGCGTCGTTGAGGATCATCGGGATCTCCTGCGCGACCTCGATGTCGTCGGGGACCTCGCGGCCGCCGACCTCACCCGAGGGGAACGGGATGTCCTCACCGACCTCGCCGATGATGAACGCGCCGAACATGCCGTTGGGCAGCTTCATCTGGCCGTGGTGGTGCGGGTGGTACATCCCGATCGCCGGTTCCTCGGCCGTGAACTCGTAGGTGAAGGTCTCGCCCGTCTCGATCAGGTCCTGGGTGATCGGCGCGACCCCGTCCTGGTCGTTGGGGACGCGGACACCGTGCCAGTGCACGTCGGTGCCCATCGGCAGCTCGTTCTCCACGATCACCTCGACGTCGTCGCCGACGTCGACCTGGATCATCGGGCCGGGCACCTGGCCGTTGTAGCCCCAGGCCTCGACGAAGTTGCCGGGCTCCAGCTCCCACTCGAAGGTCTCGGCGACGAGCCGGAACACCTT
>SKNP01000136.1 GCA_007120485.1 Nitriliruptoraceae bacterium | reverse complement strand
CGCGGTTGGTCGGTTGGGCGAGGCCGGTGGGCTGCTCGCGGTCGGTCGGTTCCCTGCCAGCGGTGGGCTGCCCGCCGTCGGTTGGCTCCGCCCGGTCGATCGGCTCCCTGCCGTGGTCGTGGCCGTCGGTCTCGCCGAGGGCCGAGCCGACGACACCGGCATCCATCGCCGCACGCTCGAGTTCGCGCCGAGCCTCGTCGAGGGCGCCGGCGAGGTCTCCCGCGGACCGGGGGCGTCGTCGCGGATCGCGAGCGAGGGCGGCGTTGACCGCGTCGGTGAGCGTCGCCGGTGCCTCGATCCGCTCCTGGAGAGGGACGTGCAGGCCCTGGTCGGCGGCGGCCACCGTGTGCTGCGGCGTCACGCCCGCGTACGGCGGGCTTCCGGTGAGTGCCTCGTAGAGCGCGACGCCGAGCGCGTAGACGTCCGTCAGCGCATCCGGTGGCCGACCGTCGACGGCGGTCGCCGGATCGAGGTACTCGCCCGTCCCCACCACCTCGGTGGCCGTGCCGCGGACGCGGGCGGTCCCGAAGTCGCCGAGCATCGCGACCCCGTCGGCGTCGAACAGCACGTTCGCCGGTTTCACGTCGCGGTGGACCAGGCCAGCGTCGTGGGCGGCGGCGAGCGCCGATGCGATCCGGGCCCCGACCTCGGCGGCGAAGGCCGGCGGCAGCCCACGCGGTGCCCGGGCCAGTCGCGCGGCCAGCGAGCCACCGGCCGCGTACGGCGTCACCAGGGCGACGCCATCGTCGGTCGTGACCACGTCCAGCAGCCGGAGCACGTGCGGATGGGCGAGCCGCCCCAAGGCGTCGGCCTCGCGGGTGACGTCCACGATCGCACGGCGGTCGAGGTCGGTGCGGACGTGCTTGACCGCCAGGACCCGGCCGGGTCGGCCCGTCTGCTCCGCGCGCCACACCGTGCTCGTCGCGCCCCGTGCGATCGCGTCGCGCAACGCGTAGCCCGGTACCTGCTCGTCCATCGCCCCGCCGTCCCCGTCACGCGACCTCGCTGACCCTACCGCAGGCCCTGTCCACCGTTGCCGGTGCATCGTCCGACATGGCGTGCAACGACAGGGTATGGTGTGAGCGAGAACGACGGGGAGGTCGCGATGGCCGGACCAGGCCGGGGTGCGCCGGACATGCCGGGCGCGGCAGGACCGTGGCGGGCGCGCGCCGGGTTGCTGGCGTGGTGCCTGGCGCTGGTGGGTGGCACGGCGCTGTTCCACAGCCTGGGTGACGGCCCGCTGACGCCCCCGCCGCTGGCTCCGGACGCCTGGGCGGTGTGGGCGGAGGGGCGCGACCCCCTGGTGGCCACCGTCGCCGTGCTGCGTCTGGTCGTCCTCGGGCTCAACTGGTACCTCGTCGGCGCCACCTCGATCGGCGTCCTGGCTCGCGTGCTCCGGGCCGCCCGACTGATCCGGGTCGCCGACGCGTTGACCGTGCCCGCGTTGCGGCGTCTGCTGCAGGCGGCGTTGGGCGCGTCCCTGGCGACGGCGATGGTGGTCTCGGCCGCGACGCCGCGCGCGGACCTCGGCGTCGATGCAGGCCCGGCTTCGAACGTCGAGGTGGTGGATCCCGATGCGGCCCCGGAGCACGACGGCGCGGTGACCTTCGCTGCCAGCGGATCGTCGCCGGACGCCTCGCCCGAGGTCCACCGGGACGGCACGGACCTCGCTGGCACGGTGCGCTTGGCGGTCGCCGACGGCGGCCGGTATCCGGGGGATGGACAGGTGCGGTTGACCTCGGCCGACGACGAGTTGCCCGATGAGGGGCCGGGCCAGGTGCGGTTGACCTCGGCCGACGAGGGGTTGCCCGATGAGGGGCCGGGCCAGGTGCGCCTCGCCGCCGCCGACGAGGAGCCCAACCGCGTGACGATCGCGGGAGCCGACGACGGGGATGCGACGGACGGCCCGATGACCCGGCCCCCGGGCCTCGATCTGCTCGAGAACGGTGCGACCGCAAGGACGGGTGGTCCGGACGGCCCCGATGGTTCGGTCGACGTTGACGATGCCCAGGAGACCGCCGCGGACGGGGACGGGCCGGACGGCGGTCACACGGTGGCGGCGGGCGAGTCGTTCTGGGGGATCGCTGACGACGTGCTGGCCGACCACCTCGACCGTGCACCCACCGACCGTGAGGTCGCCGCGTACGTCGAGCGGATGGTGGAGCACAACCGCGACCGGCTGGCGGATCCGGAGAACCCCGACCTGATCTTCCCCGGTCAGGCATTCGACCTCCCGCCCTTCGCGTCCGAGGAGGACGCGTGACCTGGCGTCCCCCGGAGCGGGATCCCTACGTCGACCTGGCCGACGATGCCGCGTTGCGCGAGGCGGTCAGCGCCCGTCAGGACGAGCGACGGCGCCGCGAGGTCGCCGCGGAGCTGGCGACCTGGACCGGGACGCTGCGTGATCTGGCCGAGCGGGAGGTGCCCGTGGTGGTCCGGGTCGCCGGGGCGGCGACGCACCGCGGGGTGCTCGCTGCGGTGGGGGTCGACCACCTCGCCGTGCGTCTGCATGCCCGGACGATCGCTCTGGTCGCCCTCGAGGTCGTGCGCAGCGTGCGACCCGAACCTGGCCAGGTCGCGCCGGTCGCGACCGGCGACCGCGAACGATCGCAGGACCGCACCCTGATCGAGGCGTTGGCACTGGCCGCCGAGCGGCGGCAGCGGATCTCCGTGGCTTTCCGCGACGTGGACGAACTGGTCGTCGGCCTGCTCATCGGGCTCGGCGAGGACGTGCTCACGCTGCGCCCAGAGGGGTCCGATCGGGGCACGATCTACGCCCCGATGCACGCGGTCCGCGAGGTGCTCCTCGAGACCTGATGCTCACCGAGCCAGCGGTCGCGTCATGGCTCCTCAGCTCCCGAACCGTCCGCGTAGAGGTGTTCGAGCTCGCCCGGCTCGATCCGCGCCCCCTGGACGAACGCGTCCACCTCTTGCTGCTGTAGGCGGATGACCCGGCCGAACTTGTACGCCGGGATCTGGCCGCCATCGATCAGCCGGTAGAGGGTGCGGGTCGTGATCCCGAGTTGCCGGGCCGCTTCCCGGGTACTCAACCACTCGATCTCTTGACGAGACATCTCGTTCCCTCCGGTCCGGTGATAGTCTACCTGATGTACCGCCACGCGTCCACGCACCCCTTCCTCAGTCGTCCGGTTCCCAGCGGATGATCGAGCCGGGACGGGGAGGCGACGACCGGGTGCCGGTGCGCTGGCGTCGATCTTGAGCAGCGCACGGCGCACATCGACCGGTCGGGCCGGTGCGCTATCGTCCCGCGGCTGTGTGGCCGGGGGGCCATCACGGAAGGCACGGGGGGACGAACGTGTCCGACACGGCAGCTCCGCAGCGGTCCAAGACCGGTGCGTCCACGAGCGAGGCGACCGAAGGCGCTCGGCGGATCCGGCGCTCCCGTGGGTTACCGGGCGGTCGCGCTGTCGTGGGTGCGCTGCTGGTCGCCGCGGCGGCGGTCGCGACGTTCGCGGCGTACCTGGACGCGACCGCGGAGCCGCAGACCGCGTACGCGGTCGCGATGGCGTCGGTGGAACCGGGCACCCGGTTCGACACCATCGACGACGTCACCGCAGCGTTCGGCTCGGTTTCGATGGAGTTGACCGAACCGGTCCTGAGTCGGGCGATCCCTGCGCATGACCTCGAGGCACTCGTCGGCGCGACGGTGCTCAGCCCCCTCGAGCGAGGCGACCTGATCACCCGGACCCAGCTGTTGGACGACGGTGGTGCAGCACCGGCCCAGACGATGTCGTTCCCGATCGGTCGGACCGACGCCGTCGCCGGCTCCCTGCAGGCGGGGGAGCGCATCGACGTGTTGGCGACCTACGGCTCAGGTGACAGCGCCTACACGGCGTTCGTTGCACGTGGGCTGCCACTGCTGCGCATCACCGGCAGCGATGGTGCGGCGCTCGGTCCGAACACCACCGGGTCGGAGCTGACCTTGACCGTCGCCATCTCCGACCTGGTCTCGGTCCAACAGCTCGGCCACGCGGTCAACACCGCCGACATCTTCGTGACCCGGTCCACCGCCCAACCCGGCGACGAGTCCGCGCCGGGGTCCTACCAGCCGGATCCGACGGTGCCAGGGCCGGCACCGGACGATGCGACGGCCTCGGTCCTGCCCGATCTCGCTCCCGCGCCGACGCCGGATGCCCCCCTCGATGGCCAGCCTGCGGACAGCGCCGACGAGGCGGACGACCCCGAGGCGGACGACCCCGAAGTGACCGACGATGCGGACGCCGGCGAGGACGATGGCGACGACGGCGAGGG
>SKNP01000348.1 GCA_007120485.1 Nitriliruptoraceae bacterium | reverse complement strand
GAGAACCTCACGCGCGACGAAGCAGCGGCGCGCGCCGACCGCCTCGAGGTCGTCACGACCCGGGTGACCTTGGACCTCACCCGGGGTCCGGGCTCGTTCGGATCCGTGAGCGAACTCACCTTCCACGTCACCGAACCCGGCCCGACCTTCGTCGACTGCACGGCCAGCGAGGTCGCCGGGATCGAACTGGACGGGGCCGCGCTCGACCTGGAACGAGCGGAGGCGACGCGGATCCAACTGCCGCACCTGGAGACCGGCCAGCACCACCTCCGCGTCCAGGCCACCATGGACTACCGGCACGAGGGCAACGGACTGCATCGCTTCGTCGACCCGTCGGACGACCGCGTGTACCTCCACAGCCAGTTCGAGCCGTTCGACGCGCACCTGGTCTACGCCTGCTTCGACCAACCCGACCTCAAGACGGTCTTCGAGCTCACGGTCGACGTGCCCGAGGGGTGGATCGCGGTCTCCAACGCACCGGCTGCCACCCGGCCACCGGAGGGTGAGGCCGGGCGCTGGACGTTCGAGCCCACGCACCGGATCAGCACCTACATCACGGCGATCGTGGCCGGCGCGTACGCGAGCCGGTCCGCTCGCTACGACCGGGCCGACGGCAGCGGGATCGACCTCGGGTTCCACGTCCGGCGGTCCCTGGCCGAGCACCTCGACGTCGATGAACTGACCGAGATCACCTGCCAGAGCTTCGCTCGACTCGAGGAGCTGTTCGACCAGCGCTACCCGTTCGGGGACCGCTACGACCAGCTGTTCGTGCCGGAGTTCTCCGCCGGAGCCATGGAGAACCCCGGCTGCGTCACCTTCACCGAGCAGTACGTGTTCCGGTCCAAGGTCACCGACGCCACCCGGGAACGCCGGGCGGAGACGATCATCCACGAGATGGCGCACATGTGGTTCGGTGATCTGGTCACGATGCGCTGGTGGGACGATCTGTGGCTCAACGAGTCGTTCGCGACGTTCATGTCGGTGCTGGTCCAGACCACGGCGACGCGGTGGCGCGATGCCTGGGTGACGTTCCTGGACGCGGAGAAGGCGTGGGCGAAGTACCAGGACCAGCTGCCATCGACCCATCCCGTGGCCGACGAGATGCCGGACGTGGAGAGCGTCCACCAGAACTTCGACGGCATCACCTACGCCAAGGGTGCCTCGGTGCTGCGACAGCTGGTCGCTTGGGTGGGGCAGGACGCGTTCCTGGCAGGCTGCCGCGACTACTTCGCCCGCCACGCATGGGGGAACACGACGCTGCCGGACTTCCTCGGCGCGCTGGAGCGTGCCAGCGGCCGCGATCTGGCGGGCTGGCGGGACGAGTGGTTGCTGACCACCGGGGTCAACCGCCTGGAAGCGGACGTCGAGGTGGCGACCGACGGCACCTACCGCTCGGTCGAGATCATCCAGTCCTCCCCGACGCCGTCGTGGGCGACACTGACCGGCGTGGACGCCGGGCCGCTGCCGTTGCGGCGCCATCGGGTGGCCGTCGGCTGCTACCGCGAGCACGGCGACGGTCTGGTCCGCGATCAGCGGGTGGAGCTCGACGTCACCGGCGAACGCACCCCCGTGCCCGAGCTGATCGGCGTGCCGGCGGCGGACGTGCTGCTGGTCAACGACGACGATCTGACCTACGCCAAGCTCACCTTGGATCCCGGTAGCGCGGAGGTGGTCAGCGATCGCCTCGCCACGGTCGTCGATCCGCTGGCCCGTGCCCAGCTGTGGTCCGCCACCTGGGACATGGTTCGTGACGCGGAGCTGCCGGCTGGCCGCTTCGTCGAGCTGATGATCGGCAACGTCGGAGGCGAGTCCGAGGTCGGGGTCCTGCAGCGGCTGCAGCTACGAGCGATCGGGGCCGCCGAGCGCTACGGCGATCCAGCGAGCACGCCGTACCGGCTCGTCGAGCTTGCCAGGGCCGCTCGTGCTCGATCGGCCGACGCCCAGCCCGGTAGCGACCACCAGCTGCTGTGGGTGCGCCACTGGGCCAGTACCGCCCGCGCCGACGAGGTGGAGCTCGCGGAGATCCGGCGCCTGCTGGCGGGCGCCTCGCAGCTCCCCGGGCTGGAGGTGGACACCGACCTGCGCTGGCACCTGGTGATCTCGTTGGCGCGGGCGGGAGCGATCGGCGAGGCCATGATCACCGAGGAACTCGAGCGTGATCCCACCGACCTCGGCCAGCGCCAAGCAGCGACGGCACGGGCGGCACGACCCGACCCGGACGCCAAGCAGGCCGCGTGGGACCGACTGCTGACCGAGACCGACCTGTCGCACACCGTCTCGCGCCAGATCTGGACGGGTTTCGCACAGCTCGACCAGCGTGAGGTGCTGCGACCCTTCACCGAGCGGTACTTCGCGGTCCTCGATCAGGTGTGGCAGCAGCGTTCGCTGGACTGGGCCATCTCCTTCTCCGCAGCGATGTTCCCGCACTGGGATGCGGGAGAGCCGTTGCTGGACCGCGTCGATGCCCGCCTCGCCGACGGCGAACTGCCCCGGCCCCTGCGCCGGGTGCTGCTCGAGCAGCGCGACCTGCTGGTGCGGACGCTGGACGCCCGGGCCCTCGACGCGACGACGCCGGTGAGCTCGGCCAGCGGCACGTCCGCCGCTCGATGAGCTCCGGCCGCCGTTCGGCCGGAGCCGATCCACCGATGCGCCCGGACATCTCGGGGCCGATCCGCTCGGCCCACGCGGTGTCCGCTACCGTCCCGGCACGGGACCGTGCCGCGGTGACCGGCTCGCAGAAGACACGTTCGCCGAGCCGGGCGTGGCCAGCCCGGTGCTCCGCGCCCGGTCCCCCAACCCCGTGCCCTGGGCCCGGTCTCCCACCCCGTGCTCTCCGACGTCGAGGATCGCCGTGACCATCGTCCGACGCATGACCGCCGCTGCCGCCGCGACGTTGCTGCTCACTGCCTGCGCGCTCCCCGAGGACGGGCAACTCGCCGCGGCGCTGACCGACGCCGCCGCTGAGGCGGGCGATGGTGGGGAGCTGGTGCTCGCCGACCACGCCCAGCTCGACGCGACGGAGGTCGTCGTCGTGCCGTCCGGCACCGAAGCCGCCGACGCCGCGGACGCCCTGCAGGTCCGCCCGCCGCGGCGGGCGCTCGCACCGGTCGCGGAGGGGGTCGGCCCCTTGATCGCCTTCCGCGACACCGACGGCGGTGTCGTGTGGTCGGTCATCGACACCGACGACCTCGACGTCCAGCTCGACGGCACGTACGACGCCGACACCGCCGCGGGCGTCAGCGACGATGACGGCACCTGGGTGCTCTCGGACGGCTGACCCGCCCGCCGCGCCGGACCGATCGGGCGACCGCCGCCGGCGAAGCTCACCCGACGCCGCCGGCAAGCCTCACCCGACGCCGCCCGCGGCGGAGGTCACCCGACGCCGCCGGCGGGGCTCACGCGACGTCGGTGGCCAGGAGCTCCGTCGGCGTGGCGGTCAGCGTCCACGTCGGCCCCAGGTCGACGTGGTCGGCGACCGCGGTCGGGGTCAGGTCCGGGTCGGCCAGGAGCGCCGCCACCAGCCGGCCCTTGGCGATCTTCACGCGGGCCGCGGGGGCGGTACGCCCATCCGGACGCACGAACCGCACGTGTCGCATCTGCCGGTCACCGCGCACGGCCGCCGGCCAGACCACCGCGTGCTCACCCGGGAGCAGGTCCCACACCGGCACCTCGGCGGTCAGCTCGTGCAGCTCGCTCTCCAGGCGTTCGCGCCAGAACCGGCCGAGCCCGCCGAGCGGCGGCAGGCTCGCGGCCACCTCCAAGCGGTAGTCCGGGACGGGGTCCTCCAGCGCGGCCAACCCCAGCAGCGCGGACACGATCCGCACGTCCAGGCCGACGGTCGTCGGATCGACGTCCGCGAGGCCGGCGTGGTCGTGGACGACGCCGGTGTAGCGCTGGTGAGCCGGCAGGGTCGGCGCCGTCGCGAGTTGCGCGAGCATCGCGCGTTGCTCCGCGGCCCGCTCGGCCTTGACCCCCGTCAGCCTCGCGACCGTCCGGTCGTCCGCGTCGTCGGCGGCGGCGACCGCCGCCTTCAGCACCTCGCGACGTGGCTCGTCCAGGGGATGGCCGCCGTCGAGGTGGTCGCCGTACGCCCGATCGCTCCCGCCGGCCGCCTTGCCCTTGGACGGGGGCAGCAGCACGACCGGACGCGTCACGCGCCCACCTCGGTGTCACGACCGACCTGGCCGTCGCCGACGCCAGCGCTCACACGGCCGTGGACGCTCACCAGGACCGCCATCGCGACCGACAGCCCCAGCAGCGCGACCCCAATCGGG
>SKNP01000523.1 GCA_007120485.1 Nitriliruptoraceae bacterium | reverse complement strand
GGCCGCCATGGTGGTCCGGCGCTACAGCCCGAACGTCGGGGCGGTGATGGAGTTGATGGGCGGCTTCTTCGGCCTGTTCTTCATCGTCTTCCTGGTCGCAACCTGGGTGCCGCGGAACTGGATCTTGTTGGTGGGCACGGCCTGGCAGGTCTACGCCGTCGCGGTCTGTCTAGGGCTGTTCGGGATCGCGATCGCGTACTGGATCGCCCGCGCGATCCGGCTTCATCCGAAGAACGCGCGCACCGTCGGACTCGAGACCGGTATCCAGAACGGTCCGCTCGCCATCGCCATCGTGCTGCTCAGCTTCCCCGACAGCCCGCAGCTGGGGTTGCTGCTGCTCGTGCCGGCGCTGTACTCGCTGTTCATCGTGATCGTGGCGACCGTCGTCACCCTCTACTTCCGCCGCGCCAACCTGGCGGAGGAGCAGAAGATCGCGAACCTGCTCTGATCGAGCCGGTCGAGGGCGACCGATGTCGGATCG
The DNA here is from genome assembly GCA_007120485.1 of Nitriliruptoraceae bacterium. GTDB lineage: Bacteria > Actinomycetota > Nitriliruptoria > Nitriliruptorales > Nitriliruptoraceae > SKTG01. The sequence continues at coordinate 14,189 of SKNP01000523.1, read as the reverse complement.
TGCACCGGGTGCGGAGGCAGGATCTCGGTCCCCTTCGACGGCTCACCCATCGACGAGGGTTTCGAGCTCCTCCGTCCGGAGTTCCTTGCCCGCCCGGTACGCGGCCTCGAACGGGGCCGTATCGAGGTGCTCCCGCACCTGCTCACGGGTGCGGTCAGCGAAGCGATGAGACAGCAGCGGCGCTGGCGCGCCCATCGAGAGCCGGAGTGACTCGGCCGCGCCCAGCAGGCGAGCGGCGGCCGCCCCGTCTGCCTCAGCGAGCCGAACCGCGGCGACGCCCTCGAGGGCCGACGCCATCGCATCGCGATCGCCCCGAGCTGTGGCCTGCTCGAAGGACGTGCGGAGCAGCGTCTGCGCATCGGCGGTCCGACCCTCGGCGAGGGCAACGTGACCCAACCCCCAGAGCGCGAAGGGTCGGCCGTGGATCAGTCCCGTCCAGTCGTGGAGCTCGAGTCCTCGCTCCCATGCGTCGCGAGCGGCGTCGAACTCACCTCCCATGAACCGCACGTACCCCTCGGCGTGTGCCAGCATCGCACCCGCCATCGTCAAGCCGGTGCGGGAGATGAGCGTGGCCGCCCGGTCGAGTTGCTGTCGTGACCGGTCGTCGTCGCCGGTTGCGGCCTCGATCATCGCGAGCAGGGACCGCACCTCGAGTTCCAACTCCCACGACTCGTGATCGATGCAGCGATCGATCGCTCGCTGAGCGGCCTGGCGTGCCGTTTCCGCGTCGCCACGGAGCTGGGCGAGGTGCACGAGCACATCCCCGGCGAGCATGCTGCTGGCTGCCCCGGCGTGCTCGAACGCATCGATCGCGCGTTCCACCGATGGCTGGGCTCGGTCGAGGTCGCCCTGCAGCACCAGCACCTTGCTCTCGAGCAGCCGCCACATCCCCTCCAGCCAGCCGGTGGCATCCGCGGCCTGCTGCTGCATCAGTTCGAGTCCACCGGGGATGTCACCGCAGACGACGCGGAACGAGGCCAGGAAACCGAGGGCGAGGCCCCGTGCCACCTCATCGTCGACGCCGTCGGTCAGCCTGACCGCGAGTTCGGCCCAGGCGAGACCTTCCTCGTCGGCGTCACCGATCCGCAGACCGGCAGCCCAGATGGCCGCTTCGTACGCGACCTGCTCGGGATCGACGTCGTCGATGGGACCCAACGTCGCGTCCAGGAGGCGACGGCCCTCACTCGTGAGGGCCGTGAGGTAGGCGAGCCAGCCGAGCGTTGCCGCCACACGCTGGGCGCCGTGGCGATCTCCCTGTTCGAGCCGCCAGCGGATGGCGGCACGCACATCCGGGAGCAGGTCGCGCTGGGCGTCGAGATCGAGGTCCCACCGCCTCGTGTCCATGCGATCGGCCGCACGCATGGCCCGTTCAACGGCGGTTGCGTGCGCGTCTCGGACCGCTGCCTCGGCGCCACGCTCCACGAGGCGCTGGATCCCGAACCCGCGGATCGACGTGAGCACGTCGTACCGCGTCGGGGTGCCGCGTTCGTACACGCGCAACAGCGAGCGGTCCCGCAGATCCCCGATCGCCGCGATGACGTCCTGGTCGGGGTCGATCGCGGCAAGTAGCGGGGCGAGGAACTCCGCCGTGAACGACGACTGTGGGACCGACGCAGCCATCCACGCCCGCTGCTGGGCCGTGGTCAGCAGGTCCCAGCTCCACTCGAGGGTCGTGGTCAGCGCCTGGTGGCGGGTCGGTGAGTCACGTCGACCGCCGACGAGCAGTGCGAACCGATCCGTGAGCCGGTCGGCGATCTCCGACAGTGACATCGCCCGGGCGCGTGAGGCGGCCAGCTCGATCGCGAGGGGGAGCCCGTCCAGTTCCCGCACGATGCGTACGATCGCCGGGACGTCGTCCTCGGTGATCCGCACGTCAGGTGCGGCGCTGTGGACCCGGTCGAGGAACAGGCGTGACGCGGGCACGTCAGCGATGGCTTCGAGGTCGCAGCTCCCCGCCGCAGGGAGTGACAACGTGTCGAGGGGCCAGACGACCTCGCCATCGACGCCGAGCGGCTCGCGGCTCGTCGCGAGCACGCGGAGTCGAGGACAGGGAGCGGCCAGCGCCACCACCAGCTCACAGGCGGCATCCAGCAGGTGCTCGCAGTTGTCGAGGACGAGGTGCACCGGCTGGTCGCCGAAGGCGGCGTGGAGCAGGTCGACCGGCGAGCTCCCTGCACGGCTGCGGATGCCCGCCGCGGTTGCGGTTGCCGCAGGTACCGCGGCAGGGTCCGAGATCCGACCCAGCTCGACGAAGACCACGTCGGCGGCATCGTCGCCGGCCGGCAGGTGTGTCGACCGCAGGAGCTCGGCGACCAGGCGGGTCTTCCCGGCGCCGCCAGGGCCCGTGACGGTGACGATCCGATCGGCGGCGAGCAGCGTGCCGAGGCGTTCGAGCTCATCCTCGCGTCCGATGAAGCTGCTGGTCGGCGCCGGTGCGACAGCCCACCGCGCGGCCCCGGTCGGAGCCTCGACCTGATCGACGGCTGACCCGTCACGTCCGATCGGTGGTGGAGCGTGGTGATCAGGCGGGGCGAGACGGTGGCCGAGGATGTCCTCGTGGAGGCGTTGCAAGGCCGGGGAGGGATCGAGTCCGAGTTCTTCGGCCAGCACCGATCGGAGGTCGGAGTAGACCTCCAGGGCGTCGGCCTCCCGTCCGGAGAAGGTCAGTGCCCGCATCAGGTGCCCGTGGAGCTGTTCACGCAGTGGGTGCAGGCGCACCAGTTCTTCGAGCTCTGCGACGACGGCGCGGTGCTGACCCAGTTGGAGCTCCACCTCGATGCGGTCCTCGAGGGTCACCAACCGCAGCTCATCGAGGCGCTCGGCTGCAGCGACGGCCCAGACGCCGCCGATGTCCTGCAGGGCCGTTCCTCGCCACAGGCCCAGCGCTTCGACCAGCGCTCGGGACGTACCGGGAAGGTCACCCGCCACGCGCGACCGTTGGGCGACCGTTCGGAGGTGCTCGAAACGCAGGGCGTCGACCGCACCGGGCTCCTCGAGCAGTCGGTAGCCGGTTCCGGTGGTTTCGAGCCGTTGCACGCCGTCGCGGGTCTGGAGCAGGCGGCGGACGTGGAAGACCCGTTGCTGGAGTGCGTTCGCAGGGTCGGCGGGGAGGTCGTCACCCCACAGGGCGTCGATCAGGCGATCGCGACTCACGGTCTCACCCGCATGCAGCGCCAGCAGCGCCAGCAGGTCGCGTTGACGTTGGGTGGTCGGTCGCTCCTGACCGTCAGGTCTGAGCAGACGGAACGATCCGAGGAGCCCGTACTCCACGCCTCGTCTCCTGCCAGGGGTCGGTGACCACACGCCGTCGCGCGGGAGTGCGCTCACGCATCGGACCGTAGCCACCGGATGTGGCATCACCCAGGGTCGAAGGACAGCGGTGCGAAAGCCGTTGGAAAGGCCCGCAGAGCACGGTGGAACCTGAACCGCGTGACCGACGCGGTCTGGACAGGATCGGAACCGTGCTCCTGCTCGAGAAGCTGATCGCTGAGGTCGATGGACGTCGCCTCCTCGACGGCATCGACCTGGTGGTGCGTCGTGGCGAGTTCCTGGCTGCGGTGACCGACGACGCGCCGCGTCGTCGGATCCTCATCGAGCTGCTCGTCGGACGACGTCGTCCTGACGGGGGCCGGGTCCGTGTCGACGGCCTCGACCCGGCACGCGACGGACGGCTGCTGGCCCATCGGATCGTCACGATCTCGGGCCCCCGCCCCACCACCGGCGGGAACGATCACGACAGCCTGCGCGTGCCCCTGCGTCTCGACGGTTCCCCGCGCGGCGACGTCTGGCTCCTCGACGAGCCCACCTCAGGGTCCGACGCCGCAGCGACCGACCGCTTCGTCGTTGACCTCATCGACCTGCACCTCCGGTGGCGGCCGACCGCGCTGCTGCTGACCGGTGATCCCCAGCTGGCCGCACGGGTGTGCGGCCAGGTGGTCCACCTCGCCTGACGCCGTTGCCCCAAGGCCGGCATCACGAGTCCCTCACGACCCGCACCACCAACCGATCCACGACAGGAGCAACCATGGCGACAACACCCGTCATCCGGTTCGACGACACCACGAAGCGCTTCGGTGACGTCACCGCCCTCGATGCCCTGCGACTCGATGTTCGCCAGGGCGAGATCGTCGGCCTGCTCGGACCCAACGGGGCGGGCAAGACCACGGCTCTGCGTACCCTCCTCGGGCTCGTCAAGCCGACGAGTGGGAGCGCGCAGATCCTGGGCGTCGACGCCTGGCGCGACCCCGTGCGTGCACACGGGCACCTGGCCTACATCCCCGGCGATGTGTCGGTGTGGCCCGAGCTGACCGGAGAACGCATCCTGGACCTGCTCGGGGCGACCTGGGGCGGCTACGACCAGGCCTACCGGGTCGACCTCGTCGAGCGCTTCAACTTCGATCCCTCCAAGAAGGGACGGAGCTACTCCAAGGGCAACCGCCAGAAGATCTCCATCATCGCTGCCCTGATGACCCGCGCCCCCGTCCTGGTGATGGACGAGCCCACCTCGGGCTTGGACCCCCTGATGGAAGCGACATTCCAGGACGCCCTGCGCGAGGCCAAGGCCCGGGGACAGACCATCCTGATGTCGAGCCACATCCTCTCCGAGGTGGAGGCGGTCTGTGATCGCGTCGCGGTGCTGCGGCAGGGACGGCTGGTCGAGAACGGGACCCTGGAGGACCTGCGGCACCTCCAGGCCACGGTCGTCGAAGCCACGTACACGGGCACGCCCCCACGCGTCGATGCGCTACCGGGGATCGAGGACGTGACGGTCGGGGCGGGCGTCATCCGTCTCCAGGTCCGCGGATCCACCGACCCGCTGATCAAGGCGCTCGCTGCTGCCGAGGTGCACACGCTGCAGGTCCGTGAGCCGTCACTCGAGGAGCTGTTCCACGCCTACTACGACGAGGCGACCGAACCCGCCGGCACCTGATCGGCCAGGGACCGGGCCGCGACCGGCCCAGGAGATATCGACATGACCAGTACGACCACCCCTCCAACCACACGTCCCGGGAGCCCGGGTGAGGCCGCGTTCCCGACCGACTACACCGCCCGGACGCCGACCCAGGTCTGGTTCCGTCTCTACCGGCACCACCTGCGGCTGCTTCGTAACGCTGCCATCGCCTGGATCTGCGGTCTGACGCTCGTCAGCGTCGGTGTCGTGACCACCTACGAGGACCGGTACACGACACCGGAGGAGCTCGCCCTCTTCGCGGAGATGGAGGGCATCCCCGCCTTCGAGGCCATGCTCGGCCGGTTCGTCCAGCTCACCACGGTGGAAGGGGCGACCCTGTCCCGTTGGGGGATGTTCTCCATCCTCGCGGCGGTCTGGGGCATGCTCGCCGGAGCTCGGCTGCTCCGCCGGGCCGAAGAGCGGGGCCACCTCGAGCTGCTGCGGGCCGGGGTCGTCAGCCCCCGTGGTCTGACCGCGTCCGCGATGGCGGCCCTGGCCACGACCCACGCCCTGTTCGCCGTCGCCGTCGGGACGAGCCACACGGCAGCGGGCATGGATCCGGCGACCTCCTGGGCTTTGGGTGGATCCATGGCCCTGCTCACCGCCTCGTTCGCGACCGCCGGCGTGCTGGCGTCGCACCTCGCAACCTCCTACCGACGTGCCGTCGGGCTCGTCGGCGGGCTCCTGGGCGTGTTGCTCGGGCTGCGGCTCCTGGCCGCGGCGAGCGTGACGCCGGAGTGGGTCTGGTGGACGACGCCCTTCGGGTGGGTCGGCTACCTGCACCCCGCCGATGCGGCCTGGCCGGCCGTGTTCGGGGCACTGTCCGCGCTGCTCGTGGTGCTCGTGGGCATGGCGGTCGCGCTGGCCAGGCGTGATCTCGACGCCGGTTGGATCGGCGGCGCAGCCGACGAACCGTCCTTCGCGCCCCGGCCGCTTGCTGGCCACCGTTCCCTGGCCGTCCGGCTGACAGGTGCTGGGCTGCGGACCTGGGCGGCCATCATCGGCCTGGTCACCCTCGCGTTCGGGCTGCTGGCCCGGGACTTCAGCGAAGCGGTCGCCGATCTCCCGACGATGGTCGAGCTGGGCGACCAGCTGGGCTGGGTCGGGATCGACACGGCGGAGGGCATCGTGGCGTTCACGTTCTCCATCGTGGCGCTGCTGCTCGCGGTGTTCGCCGCCGGTCAGGTCGCATCCATCCGCGAGGAGGAGGCGACGTGGAGGATCGAGCACCTGCTGGTCCGCCCACTGGGCCGTGTGCGGTGGCTCGTCACCCGGGTCCTGGTCGCGGCCGTCGGGGCCGTCCTGCTCGCCGCCGTGGCGGCAGCGATCGTCTGGGGCAGCACCGCGATCGTGGGGACCCCGATCACGATCGGCGACGCCCTGGCCGCCGGGGCCAACACGGTCCCCGTCGCTTGGGCCGCGCTCGGCGTCGGGATCGCCGTGTTCGGGTTCGCGCCGCGGCTGGCCACGCCGATCACCTACGGACTCGTGGTCACGGCCTACCTCGTCGACTTCGTCGGCGGCGTCCTCGAACTCCCCGATGCCGTGCTCGACCTGAGTCCGTTCCGGCAGCTCGCCGCGGTCCCCGCGCAGTCACCGGATGTGCTCCCGCTGCTCACGATGTTGGCGGTCGGCGCCATCGGTGTCGCCATCGGTGTTGCGCGGTTCCGGCACCGTGACCTCCAGGAGGCCTGAACGCACCCGGCACGAGAGCGGGAGCGGCCGTGCTGGCCGCTCCCGCTCCAGCAGACCCAGGAACGGTCGCCCTGGGCCGGCCGCTCCGTCACCACTGGGGGATCGCCCGCGCGTTCGAGCCGATCCGTTGCCAGCGTTCCCGCAGGTCAGGCGGTGCGAGCGGGGGGACTCGAACCCCCAAGGGCTGTGAAGCCCACTGGGACCTAAACCCAGCGCGTCTGCCAGTTCCGCCACGCTCGCGTGAACTCGGACGCTACCGCTGAGCAGGACGGACGCCGTCGTCCGCCGCGCGACGCCGTCGTCGACGTGCTCGAGCGGCTCGAGGACGTCGGACGTCACGACCCGCGCCCCGGTGGCTGAGCAGCCCGCGCTGGTTGGCACCACCTACGGGCGCGGCCTCTACGTCAGCTGATGTTCCGACCCCTCCAGGAAGTCGGTCACCAGCCGGCCGCACCGCTCCGGGTGCTCGAACCACAGGCCGTGCCCGCCCGGGAGGACCTCCAGCCGCCCGCGCGGGAGGAGCGACGCCGCCTGGCGTCCTGACTCGGGCGACTGCACCACGTCGTCCTCACCCCAAAGCAGCAGCACCGGCGGCTGGCAGGCCGCCAGCTCCGCCTCGCTCACCTGGAGGCGGGCATGCGGGGTACGCCAGCGACAGAGGTCGAGCGTGGCGGCGCTGGGGACGCTGAGCGCCATCGCGGCACCGAGCGCGTCGAACAACGCCTCGGGAGCTTCCGCGACCGACCCGTCCCCACCGATCGATGCCAGCATCCGTCGCGTCATCCGCGCCGACGGCGGCGGCCCGAGCCTCCCCAGCCGCCGGCCGAGCCAGGTGCTGGTGACCGCCATCGGGACCGGCATGCGCGACCCTGGCAACGCGACCGCAGGCGCGGTGATCAACGCCGCCGCCACGACGCGATCGGCGTGTCCGATCGCGAAGCGCAGCGCGTACCAGCCACCCAGCGAAGCGCCGACCAACGCCGCCCGCTCCAGGCCCAACGCATCGAGCACCGACCCGACGAACGCACCCTGATGCTCCGCGAGGTCGACCCCGTGGTGGTCGAAGGGGTCGGCGAGCCCGCATCCCGGCAGATCGACGAGGTGGAGCGAGCGACCGGGCAGGTACGGCAGCAGCGGCACCCAGACGGTCGAGCTGAGCGCCCCACCGTGGAACAGCACCGTGGGCGCGCCCGATCCGACCCGCACCACCCGTGTGGTCAGCGGCGGATCGGCGAGGACGAGCGGCTCCGAGGTCGCCTCGACGCCGTAGTGGGCGAAGGCTGCGGCCTCCGCCGTCTGTAAGCGGCGGCGTTGCTCGAGCCTGCGGGCATCGATGCGGCTCATGACGTTCACCTCGGGATCAGCACGTGCGCGTCGGCGGTCGAGGGCAGGTGGATCGTTCGGTCCAGACGGAGCCCGGCGGCCGCCGCCAGCTCGGCGAACTCCGCGCGGGTCCGCTCGCGACCGCCGGCGGTCAGCGTGAACATCAGCAGGTCGGTCAGGATCGACAGGTCGTCCTGCGGTCGGCGGGTCGTGCGGCCTTCCACGACGATCACCCGGGGCGGCGGCCCGGGGGCGTCGTGGCTGAGGCTGGCGCGGACGGAGGTGAGCAGGCGGTGCGCGTCGTGGTCGCTCCAGTCGTGGAGGACGTTGACCAGCAGGTAGGTGTCACACCCGGCCGGGACGGCCTCGAAGGCGTCGCCGGCCACGACGGACATCCGGTCCACGTCCGGCGCATGTGCGGCCACCTCGGGCAGCTCGAGGAGCACCCCTTCGAGCTGCGGATGCGCCGTGAGGAGCGTGGTGAGCAGGGCCCCGCGGCCACCACCGACGTCGCAGACCCGACGGGCGGCTCGCCAGTCCAGTCGGCGGGCGAGGATCAGGCCGTGCATGCGGCCGCCCGCCTCCATGGCCGCGTCGAAGGTGGCGTGGCGGTCCGGGTTCGACCGGAGCCAGTCGAAGAAGGGTGCGCCGGTGGCGGCCGCGAAGGGGTCGCCGTCGGCGGCCATGCCGTCGTCGATCCGGCCGAGGGTGGTCAGGACCTCCTCACCGCCCATGAACTCGACCCAGGCTCGCCACCCGCCCGGGTGATCGATCCGGAGGAACTCGAGCACCGGCGTGGGACGGAACCGGCCGTGCCGGTCCTCACGGACCCAGCCTCGGACCGTGGCGTACCGCAACAGCCGGTGCAGTCGGTCACGGTCGACCGCGAGGCCGACCGCGAGCGCGTCGAGGTCGGTCGGCTCGGTGAGCTGGTCGGGCACGCCGACCCGGCAGAGCGCCACCAGGGCTGCCAGGTCGAGGGTCCCGAAGAGGCCCTCCAGGATCCGGACCGGGGGAGGCGCCGGCGCGCGGCGCAGCCGGGCGAGTCCGGCACGCAGCCGCTGGGTGGCGCCGGTCACCGCCGCAGGTGGCAGCGTCGACACACCCATCACCTCGCGCAGTCCCACCGGCCGCTGCCCGTTCAGGTCCGCACGCAGGCTCGGTGCCTCCGCGCGGCCGCTCCCAGGGTTGGTGGAAGCGTTGGTGGTCGCTCGTCGCCGTCCCACGCTCCCTCCCTTTCCAACGGTTGTCCGGCACCGACGCTCGGTCGTCGCACCGTCGTTGTACACGCGCAACGGACGACCGACATCCCCCGAAGGTCGCAAAGCGTCCCGGCCCGGGGACCGACCCTGCATACTTGCCAGATGGACGCCCCGGGAGCTGTGGCCACCGATGAGCGGCAGCACGCCCCGGAGCGCTTCCCCTTCACCAAGTTCCTCCCGCCGGTGCTGGACGCACGCGTCGTGACCGAGCATCTGGTCGACCGGCTGGACGCGGCGATCGGGCAGCATCACCTGACGGTGCTGGCCGCGCCAGCGGGTTCGGGCAAGACCACGGCGCTGGCCGCCTGGGCCGAAGCCACGGCCGGCGACGTCGTGTGGGTCCGCCTGGACGCTGACGACGATGAGCCGTCGACCCTGGCGACCGCGCTGTTGCAAGCCGGACGCCGTCAGCTCAGCAGCGGCTTCGGGGGCCGGCTCGCGCCGCTGCTGCACTACGCCGGCCCGGCTCCGGGATCCCGGCAGTTGGTCGCCGCACTCGTCAACGACCTCGGCGATCACGGCCAGGTCACCCTCGTGCTCGACGACGTACATGCGCTGAGCGACCCGACGACGTTGACGTTCCTCGAGGATCTGCTCGATCACCTCCCGCCCGACGTCCGGGTCGTCCTCGGAAGCCGGGTCGAGCCTGCCATCTCGTTGCCTCGACGCCGGGTGCGTGGCCAGGTAGCGGAACTCCGCCTCGACGACCTCCGGCTGGACCGCGAGGCGATCCGCCGGGTGTTGACGCATGAGGGAACGGTGGCCGACGAGCAGGTCGACGCCGTCCTGGCCGCCAGCAACGGCTGGGCGGCCGCCGTCAAGCTCGCCACCGCTCACGTCGGCGCGGACCCTGGCTCCGACCCTGCGGTGCGCATCGGCGTTGCGGACGTCCTGGTCGACCTGCGCCCGTTCCTGACGACCGAGGTGTTGGACGCGCTGCCGGAGCGGTTGCGGACCTTCCTGCTCGAGACCTCGATCCTCGACGAGCTCAGCCCGGCCCACTGCGATGCCGTCACCGGACGCGACGACAGCCACCACATCCTCGAGGACCTCGAACGGCGCAACCTCTTCCTGGCCCGTCACCGCGACGGGGACGAGGTGACCTGGCGGACCCACGACCTGTTCGCCGCGTTCCTCCGCGAGCGGTTGGCATCCAGCAGGAACCCGGCCGTCCTCGCGGAGCTCCACCGTCGGGCTAGCCGCTGCCTCCCACCCTTGCGCGCCCTCCCGCACCTCCTCGCGGCTGAGGAGTACGTCGCTGCCGCCGAGCTGATCGTCGAGGTCGGGTTGTCGAACCTCGACGCCAGCATGCAGCTCCACCTGACCCGGTCGATCCAGGCCCTGCCGCGCGAGATCCGCGAGCTCGACCACCATCTGGCCCTCCTGCTCGCGAACGTCCCCCTCATGACCGGTGATGCTCACGCCGTCATCGGCCAGCTCGAGCCGCTGCGGGACCGCCTGCTGACGTCCGGGAACGAGGTCGCCGCCGCCGAGATCAACGGGTCACTCGCCGCCGCCTACCTGCAGCTCGGCGACCTCGATGCTGCCGGGACCGTGTTGGAGCAGGCGCTCAGCCACACCGGTTCGGTGTGGCATCGCCCCTCGACGCTCGCGGTTGGGATGTGGTGGTGCTTCTACCGCAACGACTGGGCGGGGGTGAGCCGCATGTGCGAGGAGGCGCTGGACCTCGTGCTCAGATCGGGCGATCCGAACCTCTCCAAGGTCGTCGGACCTGCGCTGTCACCGCAGCTGCTGTTCGTGGACCGGGGGCCGAACTGGATCGCCGAGACCGTCGATCGCCTGCAGGCTGGGCTGGGCGGCGACGACCACGCCACCGGCACGACGCTGCGGACCGTGCGGGCTGGCGCGGCGCTGCTCCGGCTCGAGGTGGCTGAAGCGGTGAGCGAGCTGCAGCGGTGCCTCGCCGAGTCGACCGGCTACGGCCAGCTGGCATGGACCCACCAGGAAGCCGAGTGCCTCCTGATGGTCCTCTCCCTGGGGTCCGGTGACCTAGCAACCGTCCAGCGCATCGCCGACGGTGCGCTGCCACGCCTCGATGATCCGGTCTACCGCCAGTACTGGCACAACTACGCCTACGCGGTGATGCGTGCCCACTGGGTCGCCCGTGACCATCGGCAGGTCGCCGAGATCCACGACCGGGTGTTGGCCTCGCAGCCACGCGGCGCCCTCGCGGAGGAGCGGGTGGTGCGCGCCATCGCGGAGAGCATGCTGGCGCGCATCGAAGGCCGCACCGACGACGCCCTGGCGTTGCTGCTCGATGGTGAGCAGGTGCAGGCGGAGGGCCGCTGCTGGCTGTGGACGGGCATGCCGGGGTTGGATCGGGCCAGCCTCCTCCTTGAGCACGGCCGGACCGCCGCAGCCATCGAGGCAGCGCTCCCGACCCTGGACACCGCGGCCAAGCTCGGGCCCGGCCTGCTGTTCGCCGAGGTGCGAGCGAACCGTGCGGTGCTCGAGCGGTGCGCCCGTGCCGGCATCCACCGCGACCTGCTCCAAGCGGTGCTCACCGCCAGCGAACCACCTGCGAGGACCCGTGCGGCGGTCGCCATCCCCGGCACCGACGAGGTGCTCTCGCCCCGCGAACTGGAGGTGCTCGAGCAGGTTGCTGCCGGGGCATCCAACCGGGAGATCGCGGGGGCACTGTTCATCGGCGAGGCGACGGTCAAGTCGCACCTGACCCGCATCCTGCGCAAGCTCGAGGCGTCCTCGCGGACGCATGCGGTCGCGCGGGCCCGCGAACGGCGTCTGTTGTAGGGCCGGCTCGTCCAGCCTGGGTCGGTGCGGCCGCGGGACCACCGTTGCGACCCCCCGTGGCCGCCTTTGCGACCTTCGGTTGGCTCCAGCCGTCTGCCTCACCCGTAGAACCGTCGAGACGACCGTTCCGGCGCAGGAGGCAGGCCGATGCAGACCGCAGTCCCACTCTCATCGTTCGGCGCCGGCGAGATCGCCCGCAGCATCGCCGCCGGTGACGTCTCTGCACGCGAGGCCGTCGACGCCTGCATCGCGCGCATCGAGGAGGTCAACCCGACCCTCAACGCGCTGGTGTGGCCCCGGTTCGAGCGGGCCCGACAGGAGGCCGACGAGGCCGATGCGGCCCAGCGCCGGGGTGCACCGCTGGGGTCCCTGCACGGCGTGCCGGTGACGATCAAGGACCAGTTCGACGTCGCAGGGCTGCCGACGAGCTTCGGGGTCGCCCGCCTGGCCACGACGGCCGTCGACGCGGACGGCCGTGCCGTGGCGGCCCTCCGCCGAGCCGGCGCGATCGTGCTCGGCAAGACCAACGTGCCCCAAGCCCTCGCCGTCGCCGAGACCGACAACGCGATGTTCGGGCAGACCAGCAACCCCTGGGACCCGACCCGCACGCCGGGTGGGAGCAGCGGGGCGGACGCTGCCCTGGTGGCTGCGGGCGGCGTCCCCGTCGGCCTCGGTGCCGACTACGGCGGCAGCCTGCGGATCCCGGCCGCATGGACCGGCCTCTGCACGCTGAAGCCCACGGCCCGACGGCTGCCGACCGATCGCGCTCCGGTCCGCAGCGCCTGCGGTGAGGACGGCATCGTCGCCCAACCGGGACCACTGGCCCGCACGACCGCTGATGTCGCGCTCACGCTCGGCGCGCTCGTCGACGCGGTCGTCGCCCAACCGTCGGGGGCCAACCCGCCGGTGCCCTGGCGGGAACCCCCGGCCGCTGGGGTCGCGGGACTGCGGGTCGCGCTCCTGTCCACGGTCGATGGCTTCGCCCCGTCCCCGGCGATCCGACGCGCCCTCGAGGAAGCGGCGGCTGCGCTCCGGACGGCCGGCGCGACCGTCGAGCCGTGGGAGCACGCGCCGGAGATCGGTACCGCGGTCGGCCTGGCGCTGCGCATCTACCTGGCGGACGGTGGCGCCTTCACCCGGCAGCTGCTCGACGGGGAGGCGCCGCACCCGCTGCTCAAGGGGGACCTGCAGGTGGCCTCCCTGCCGGCTCCGGCGCTCCGCGCACTCGCCGCGATGCTGAGGGCGTCCGGACAGCACCGCACCGCCCGGATCCTCCGCTACGTGCGCAGCGCGTCGGCCCGCGACTACCTCGACGTCCTCGGCGACCGCATCGCCTACGAGCAAGCCTTCGTCGCGAGCCTGGACGTCGGCGCCTACGACCTCGTGCTCTGTCCCGCGACCCCGGTGCCGGCCGTCCCGCATGGCGCGACCCCCAAGCTCGTCGACCTCCACGCCCCGAGCTTCCTGTTCAACCTGCTCGGCATGCCCGCAGGGGTGGTGCCCGTGACCCGCGTGCGGTCGGGTGAGGAGAGCGACCGACCCGACAGCAGGGACGTGGCGCTCCGAGCGGCGCGTGCCGCCGAGGAGGGCAGTGCCGGGCTGCCCGTCGGGGTGCAGCTCGCCGCGCGGCACTGGCGCGAGGACCTCGTCCTGGCCGCGATGCAGGCGGTCGAGACCGAGACCTCACGGCACCCCGCCCACCCTCCGATGCCCCCGATGTGACCACCGACGCACGCACCGACACACCAAGGATCGACCATGACCGAAGCCACGGCCCATGCCCCACGTTGGCGGCTCATCACCTTCTGGGCGCTGATGGTGCTGCTGCTCTTCCTCCACCTCGGCGAGCGCCCGGAACAGCTGGGCTTCATCGTCACCGCGTTCGCCGGTTTCCCCGAGGGTGCCGGCGCCACCCACGAGATCCACTGGTTCGCCCAGAGTGTCTTCGCCTGGGCCATCGTCGCGGCGGTCGGCGTACAGCTGCGACGGCCAGCTTCCCAGGTCGGCGCGGCCTGGGTGTACGGCGCCGGCACCGTCGTGGCCTTCGCGATGATCCTGGCGTTGGCTGATCTGCCGGCCGATGTCGTCCCGATCGTCGCGGCCGCGACCGTCATCGCCGCCGGGGAGCGGGAAGCCCGCAACAAGGTCGGATCCCACGCGACGCCCAGCGTCGCCATCGGCTGAGC
>SKNP01000285.1 GCA_007120485.1 Nitriliruptoraceae bacterium | reverse complement strand
GCCCGGCAACCGCGGCCCCACGATCCGGGCCCGGCCGCGGCGACCCCGACCCTGGGCGGTGCGACCCGCGACCGGGTGGCCGCCGCCGACCGGGAGCAGGACGCGCGCGACGGTTCCAGCGACCTGCGGCGGACGGTGGCGTTCGGGTTGGGCGTCGCCGCGCTCGCGGCGGCGTGGCGTTGGTTGGGTCCGGACCGTGAGTAGGCTGCCGCCCCCGTGAGCTACCCCCGCACCCGCCTCCGCCGACTGCGCCGGACCCCGGCGCTGCGTCGTGCGGTCTCCGAGACCCGCCTGGACCCGGCCGGGCTCGTGCTCCCGGTGTTCGTCAAGGAGGGCGCCACCTCGGCGTCGCCGATCCCGTCGATGCCGGGGGTCGAGCAGCACAGCACCGGGTCGGTGGCCGAGCTCGCCGAACGTGCGGCGAAGCTGGGCGTCGGGGGGATGATGCTGTTCGGTATCCCGGCGACCAAGGACGCGGTGGGTGCCTCCGGTTGGGATCCGGACGGACCCGTGCCGGTCGGGCTGCGCGCGATCCGTGAGCGGGTCGGGGACGACCTGGTCCTGTGGGCCGACGTCTGCCAGTGCGAGTACACCGACCACGGGCACTGCGGACCGCTCGATGCGGCCGGTCAGGTCGTCAACGATGCTGCGGTCGACGGCTACGTCCGTGACGCCCTCGCCTACGCTGACGCGGGCGCGGACCTCGTCGCCCCGTCGGGCATGATGGACGGCCAGGTCGGGGCGATCCGCGCCGGGTTGGATGACGCCGGTCATCAGCAGGTTGGGATCGTCGCCTACGCCGCGAAGTACGCCTCGGCGTTCTACGGTCCGTTCCGTGACGCGGCGGAGTCCACGATGGCCGAGGGGGACCGCGCGGGCCATCAGATGGATCCGGCCAACCGGCGTGAGGCCCGTCGCGAACTCGCGCTCGACCTCCAGGAAGGGGCCGACGCGCTGATGGTCAAGCCGGCGCTGCCCTACCTCGACGTCCTGCGTGACGCGCGCGAGGACCACGACGTGCCGTTGGCCGCCTACCACGTGTCCGGGGAGTACGCGATGATCAAGGCCGCTGCGGAACGCGGGTGGCTCGACGGGGACGCCGCGATGCACGAGGCGGTCCTGTCGATCGTCCGCGCCGGCGCCGACCTGGTCCTGACCTACGCCGCGCTGGACCTGGCGGGTGCGGCATGAGCCAGGTCGCCTCCGTACCCGAACCCTTGACGCCACCCGCGTGGCTCGCGGAGGTCCCGCTGGCCCACCGTGGGCTCCACGACGACGAGCGGCCCGAGAACTCGCTGGAGGCCTTCGAGGCGGCTGCCGCAGGCGGTTACGGGGTGGAGTTGGACGTCCACCTCAGCCGCGATGGGGTCCCGGTCGTCGTGCACGACCCGGAGCTCGGACGGGTCAGCGACCACGATGCCAAGGTCAGCGAACTCACCGTCGATCAGCTTCGGCAGGTCCGGCTCGGCGGCACGTCATCGCACGTCCCGACGCTCGCCGACGCGCTCGACCGGCTGGTCGACGTGCCCGTCATGGCCGAGATCAAGCAGGGCAGCCTGCGCGCCGGCAAGCTCGAGCAGGTCACCGCCGGGTTGCTCGACGGGCACCCGGGACCGTGGTGCGTGGCCAGCTTCAACCCGGTCAGCGTCCGCTGGTTCCGGCGCAACCGGCCCGACGCGATCCGGGTCCTGACCGCTGGCCCGCTCGAGGGGGTCGATCTCCCCGCCCCGGTCAAGCGCCGGCTGGCGGTCCTGTCCGATCTGGACCGCGTCGCACCGCACGCGGTGAGCTACGACCTCGACGGGTTGCCGACCCCCGCGACCGACCGTTGGCGTGAGGCCGGCGGGCTCCTGGTGACCTGGACCGCGGTCGGCGAGGAGGGGCTCGCACGGGCCCACCGCCTCGCGGACAACGTGATCTTCGAGCACGTGCGCCCTTAGACCGAGCACGTGGAACCGGTCGCGTGCGACCGGGCACGTGCGGCGCTCAGCCCAACGGACGACGTGGAGGCCTGCGTGGACACCGACCGTTCCGCCCGACTGTTCGAGCGCGCCCGCCAGGTGATCCCCGGGGGTGTCAGCTCCCCGGCACGCGCCTTCGCCAGCGTGGGTGGCACCCCGCGCTTCATCGCGCGTGGCCAGGGCGCCACCATGATCGATGAGGATGGCAACGAGTACCTGGACCTGGTGAACTCCTGGGGCCCGCTGCTCTTCGGGCACGCGCGGCCGGAGGTCATCGACGCCGCCACCGCTGCCCTGCAGCGCGGATCCTCGTTCGGGACCCCGACCGAGGGCGAGGTCGAGTTGGCGGCGGCCATCATCGACGCGGTGCCTTCGGTGGAGAAGGTCCGGCTGACCAACTCCGGGACCGAGGCCGGGATGAGCGCTGTCCGGTTGGCTCGCGGCGCGACCGGCCGGGACAAGCTGCTCAAGTTCGTCGGGCACTACCACGGGCACTCGGATGCGTTGCTGGTCGCTGCGGGCTCCGGCGTGGCCACGCTCGGCATCCCCGGCTCACCCGGGGTGACCGCGGGGGCGGCGCAGGACACCATCCTGGTCCCGTGGAACGACGCGGACGCGGTCGCTGCTGCGGTGGCCGAGCACGGCGACCAGTTGGCCGCCATCCTCGTCGAGCCGGTCGCGGCCAACATGAACCTCGTGCCGCCCGACCCCGGGTTCCTGGCGTCCCTGCGCGATCAGGCCGACGCCTGCGGTGCCGTGCTGGTGTTCGACGAGGTGATCACCGGCTTCCGGCTCGCCCGGGGTGGTGCCCAGGAGTTCCATGGGGTGACCCCCGACATCACGGTCATGGGCAAGGTGGTCGGTGCCGGGTTCCCGCTCGCGGCGTTCGGCGGCCCGGCCGAACTGATGGACCAGCTCGCCCCCGAAGGCCCCGTCTACCAGGCTGGCACCCTCTCGGGGAACCCGGTCGCGGTCGCCGCGGGTCGGGCCCAGCTCGAGCTGCTCACCCCGGCCGTCTACGAGCAGCTCGACCACGCCGCGACGACCCTCGCCGACGGGTTCCAGGCCGCGTTCGACGCGGTGGGGATCGCCGCGACGGTCACCCGGCACGGGACGCTCGCGGGCGTCGTCTTCACGCCGGACGCTCCGAGGCGGTTCGAGGACGTCGCGGCCGCCGACCACGCGATGTACGGCCGGTTCTTCCACGCCATGCTGGAGCGGGGGGTCTACCTCGCCCCGTCCGGCTACGAGGTGATCTTCCCATCGACCGCGCTGGACGAGCCGATGCTCGAGCGGATCGTCGCCGCCGCGCAGGCGGCCGCGCAGCGCCTGGCGGCCACCGGATGACCTTGGACCCTGCCCGTGACGGAGGTGACCGTTTGTTCGGGTCTTCCGGCCCTTGGTACCTTGCGGTCTCAGCCGGCCACCTCCGGTCACTCGATCGGCGCCGCCGGTCGGCTCCGCGGGCCGGACCGCAGGTTGACGTAGCCAGAACCGGCTGACCAGACCCAGCCGAAGAACCACCAGATCAGATCCATCGAGAAGCTCCACGAGCAGGTTCGGCGCCGACGGCGGTGGCGAACTCCGGGACCAGGAGAGGGTGCGACGTGCTCGAGTGGTTCGGCGAGATGTTCGCGACCCTCCCGGAGGTGTTCCGGGCGGTGTACGAGTTCGGTGACCCCCAGGACGAGGGCCGCGGTTGGGTCGGTGCGATCATCACCGTGCTGTGGATCGGCCCGTTGGGGATCCTCCCGCTCTACCTCGCCAAGCTGTTCTACGGCAAGCATGAGTGGGTATCGGCGACCATGGGGATCATGGGCGCCTCCAGCCTGCTGTGGTGGCTCCACGGGGTCATCCCGCACGGATGGATCCAGTTCACCGACTCCAACTCCGACCTGCTCTCCGGCACGGTGATCCCCGCGAGCGCCGGCATCGACGTCACCGACGACTACCGCTTGGACATCGCCTCGAACCTCTACGGGGTGATCACCGAGGGGATCGTCGGCGGCATGATGATCGGCGGCATCGTGGTGACGATCTGGGCGGCGTTGCGCATGCAGCGCCACCTGCCGAAGACGCTCGCACCTGGCGAGACCAAGCCCGAGGCCGGCGGCTACAAGTGACCGCGGCCGTCGCGACACGCGACGGCCGGCAACGATCGACGCAGGAAGGAGGTGCACCGTGGGCAAGACCGACAAGGGCGAGCACCCGCTGGTCTTCGACGATTACACCGTCCAGCAGGTCGACCCGCAGTGGCTCCAGGAACGCGTCAAGCCGAAGCGCCACATCGGGCTCACCGCGGAGCTGTGCATCCTGTGCCGCGCGTGCGAGGACG
>SKNP01000453.1 GCA_007120485.1 Nitriliruptoraceae bacterium | reverse complement strand
GCAGCTCCAACGCCATCGGCATCTGGCCGAGGGCGTGCGTGGAGCACGACAGGCACGGATCGTAGGCGCGGATCCCGGCCTCCACGCGGTTGAGGATCCCATCGGTCAGCTGCGGTCCGTCCACGAACTCCCGGGCGATCTCCAGGATGGTGCGGTTCATCGCCAGCTCGTTCTGGCCGGTCGCGATGATCAGGTTGACGCCGGTGACGACACCGTTGCCGTCCACCTCGTAGTCGTGGAACAGGGTGCCTCGCGGGGCTTCGGACGCCCCCACGCCGCGGCGCGCGTTGATCCCGGCCTGGGCGCGCACCTGCGGCTCGTACAGCACGGGATCGTCCAGCAACCGGCCGATCAGCTCGATCGAGGCGATGACCTCCAGCACCCGCGCGGCGTGGTAGTGGAACGCCGAGGAAACGATGCGGCCCACCCGGTCACGGAAGGCGGCCAGGAGCTCGTCGGCGATCGGGGTCCCGAAGCGGTCCGCGACGTTGATCCGGGCGAGTGGACCGACGCGGTACATCCCTGGCCGAGGGTCATCGTCGGGGACCAGCGCCTTCCAGTACGGGGACTTCAGGTAGGAGTCCGGGTTGGCCGCCTCCCCCAGGTGGTCGCGGTAGTCGGCCGGGTCGAGCTGGTCCACCACCAGCCCGCCGTCTGCGTCGACGACCCGCAGCTTGCCGTCGATGTGCTCCCAGGTGCCGTCCGGCTGGCAGTGGGCGAGGTAGAGGGTGGGGAAGTCCCCGAACACGCCGATCTCCCGGTGGAAGCCGTCGACGATCCCGTCCAGCAGCTCCCACGTGTCGGTGGCGGCGGTCAGCGCCTCGTCGAGCCCCGCACGGATCCGATCACGCTTGGCGGTGGTGAACGGTTCCGCGACCCCACCAGGCACGATGCCCTTGCCGTGGATCCGTTCGCCGGCGACCGACGCGATCACCTCCTGCCCGAACTGCCGCAGACGGATGCCGCGACGGACCAACTCCGGCTCGGCCTGCATGAGCCCGAACACGTTGCGCGTCGCCGGATCGGCGTCCATCCCAAGCAGCAGGTCCGGGGCGGAGAGGTGGAAGAAGCTCAGCACGTGCGACTGGATGATCTGGCCGAGGTTGGCCAGCTGTCGCTGCGCGCGAGCGGCCGGCGGTGCCATGATCGCGTGGATCGCGTCCACCGCCTTGGCGGAGGCGATCAGGTGGCTGACGGGGCAGATCCCGCAGGTCCGCGCGGTCAGCCCTGGCATCTCCGCGACCGGCCGGCCGCGGCAGAAGTCCTCGAAGCCGCGGAACTCGGTGACATGGAACCGGGCGTCGGCCACCGACCCCGCGTCGTCGAGGTGGAGGGTGATCTTGGCATGCCCTTCGATCCGCGAGACCGGATCGATCGTGTGGATGTCGTGCATGGCACCTCCACTGGTGCGTGCGGATGTCGTGGGGTCGGTTGCTGAGGTCAGCTCGGTCGTGGCCGGCAGATCAGTTCCCGAAGGTGAGGTCCTCGGGGGCGCGCCACTGCCGGGGGAGCGGCTCACCGGCGGCCATGGCGTCCAGCAGGGCGATCAGGGCGGTCCGGATGCGCTGGGCGGAGGGCGGGCACCCGGGTAGGTACACGTCCACGGTGATCAGCTCGTGGAGCGGCTGCGCGGTCGGGAGCAGCTCCGGTACGACCTCGGTGGGCAGCACCCCCGCGAGGTCGGGGTGTTCGACGTAGACGCGTTGGAGCATCGCGTCCGGCGCGCCCATGCCGTTGCGGAGTGCGGTGATGTTGCCCGTGACCGCGCAGTCGCCGAACGACACCACCACCCGGGTGTTCGCGCGGATCGCCTGGGCCAGTTCGAGGTTGTCGGTGTTGGTGACCGCACCCTCGACCAGCGTCAGGTCGACGTCGGCGGGGAACTCCTTGATGTCCGCGAGCGGCCCGAAGACGATGTCCGCCCGGTCGGCGAGGTCGAACAGCCACTCGTCGAGGTCGAGGAACGACATGTGGCAGCCGGAGCAGCCGCCGAGCCAGGCGGTGGCCATCCGCAACCGTGGACGGTCGGGAACGGGTGACGCGCCGGTCGAGCGGCCCGCGTCGGTGGTGTCGGTCATGGGGACGGCTCCTCACGGTCGATCCACTCGCCCTCGTCCCGGGCGCTGGCCAGGAAGGCGACGATGTCCGGGTCGTGGCGCATCTCGCCGGTGCTGCGGCCCTTGAAGCTCAGGGCGCCGGTCGGGCAGACCAGGACGCACTTGCCACACCAGGTGCACGAGCTGGCCTCGCCCCACGGCTTGCCGAGTTCGGCCACCAACGTCGATCGGTTCCCGCGTTGGGCGATGTCCCAGACGTGGGCACCTTCCACCTCGTCGCAGACCCGGACGCATCGCGTGCACAGCACGCAGCGTTCGCGGTCGAGCACGTACTTGGGATGCGAGGCGTCCACGTCGATGCGGGGGAACTCCAACGCGTAGTGGATGTGGTCGACGTTGCTGTCCGCGGCGAGGTCCTGGAGCTCGCAGGCACCGCTGGACACGCACGAGGCGCAGACGTGGTTGCCCTCCGCGAACAACAGCTCGACCACCCGGCGCCGGTGGTCGCGCAAGCTCGAGGTGTCGGTCCGGATCTCCATCTCCGAGGTGACCGGGGTGGCACAGGCCAGCGGCAGGCGGCTGTCGCCGTTGACCTCGACGACGCACAGCCGGCAGCCGCCGTGGACCGAGAGGCCGTCGAGGTAGCACAACGTCGGGATGGGGGTTCCCAGGCGCCGGGCCAGGTCGAGGATGCTCTCGCCGTCGAAGGCCATCACCTCCTCGCCGTCGAGGATCACGGGCACGTTCGGACGCGGGCCGCTGGGTCGTGGTGGCGTCAGGTTCATGCGTCATCTCCCCAGGTGGGCAGCGAGCCGCGATCGACGACCCCGTCCGGTGCCGGTGCCGCCAAGGACTCCTCCCGCAGGAGTTCGACGTACTCCTCGCGGAAGTGGTCGAGGGTCGAGAACACGGGGTTGGGGGCGCTCTGGCCGAGTCCGCACAGCGAGGTGGCGCGCACGGTCTTGCACAGGCTCTCGAGGTGCCACAGGTCACGGGGACGCCCGTCCCCGCGGCAGATCCGGTCGAGGAAGTCGAACATCTTGACGGTGCCGACCCGGCAGGGCGCGCACTTGCCGCAGCTCTCGTCGCGGCAGAACTCCATGTAGAACCGGGCGACCTCGGGCATGCTCACCGAGTCGTCCATCACCACCAGCCCGCCGGATCCCATCATCGAGCCGAGCTCCTGGAGGTGCTCGTAGTCCACGGGGCTGTCGAGGAACCGCTCGGGGATGCAACCGCCGGATGGCCCGCCGGTCTGCGCGGCCTTGAAGGTGCGACCGTCGGGGATGCCTCCGCCCATGTCGAACACGATCTCGCGGAGGCTGATGCCCATCGGCACCTCGATCAGGCCGGTGTTCTCCAACGACCCCGCGAGGGCGAAGACCTTGGTGCCGCGGCTCTCCGGTGTACCGATCGCCGCGAAGGCGGCCGCGCCGTCGCCGATGATCGCCGGGATGTTGGCCAACGTCTCCACGTTGTTGATCATGGTCGGCTGCTGCCACAGACCCCGCTCGGTCGGGTACGGCGGTCGCAGCTCCGGGAGTCCGCGTCGCCCCTCGATCGAGGCCATCAACGCGGTCTCCTCGCCGCAGACGAACGCCCCGGCACCGACACGGATCTCCACGTCCAACGCGAAGTCGGAGCCGAGCACGTTCCGGCCGAGCAGCTTCGCCCGCTTGGCCGATCGGATCGCCCGTTCGAGCCGCTCGATCGCCAGGGGGTACTCCGCCCGGACGTAGAGGTAGCCCTTGGACGCGCCGGTGGCGTAGGCCGCCAGCGACAGCCCTTCCAGCACACGGTGCGGGTCGGAGTCCATGATCGTGCGGTCCATGTAGGCGCCCGGGTCGCCCTCGTCACCGTTGGCGATGACGTACTTCGGTTGGCCGGGATCGGCGACCGCGTCGTGGAGCAGACGCCACTTGCGCGCGGTGGGGTAGCCGGCGCCGCCGCGGCCGCGCAGCCCGCTGGCGTCCACCTCGTCGATGACCTGCGCGGGGGTCATCGTCCGCAGCGCGGTCGACAGGGCCCGGTAGCCGCCAGCCGCGACGTAGTCCTCGAGCCGGTCCGGGTCGATCAGGCCGGCGTTGCGCAGCACGACCTTCACCTGTTTGGCGTAGAACGGCAGCGATGGCTCGATGACGCTGACCTCGGCCCGATCCTGGTCCTCGATCAGGTGCTGCTGGGCGATCGTGCTGGCCGCCGTCTCATCAACGTGCTCGTACAGCGTCGGCTCCCGGCCGCGGGATTCGACCCGCACGAGGGGACCGCGGCTGCACAGCCCCGGGCACCCGGAGGCCACGACCTGTACGTCGCCGGATCGATCGCTCGCCTCGAGGTCCGACTCGAGGGTGGCACGCACCCCGGAGGCGCCGGCGGACAGGCACGCGGTCGAACTGCAGACCAACGCGCGGTGGCTGTAGCGGCTCCGTGCCTCGCGTTCGAGGCTCGTGACGTGGTCGAGGTCGATGGGGCCGGCCATCAGGCTGTCTCCTCGCCGTCGGGGGCGTCGGTCATCGCGAGCCGGGCCGCCACCTCGTCGAGCGCAGCGTCCGCGTGGAGGTGACCGCGGACCTCACCATCGACGACCACGACCGGGGCCATGCCGCAGGAGCCGAGGCAGCGGGCCGTCTTCAACGTGAACCGGCCGTCCTCGGTCGTGGAGCCGGGAGCGACGTGGTGCTCGCGGGCCAGGGCGTCGACGACCGCGT
Source organism: Nitriliruptoraceae bacterium (assembly GCA_007120485.1). Classification (GTDB taxonomy): domain Bacteria; phylum Actinomycetota; class Nitriliruptoria; order Nitriliruptorales; family Nitriliruptoraceae; genus SKTG01. The sequence continues at coordinate 9,963 of SKNP01000453.1, read as the reverse complement.
TCGCGCCCTTCACGAAGCAGGCGGTCCCCGTGCACACGGTGGCGGAGTGATCGCCGGGCGGATCGAAGGTGAACAGGTGGTAGAAGGTCGCGACCCCGTAGACCCGGCTCGGTGGGAGTCGCAACCCCCGTCCGACGTACACCAGCACGTCCTCGGAGAGGTAGCCGAACACCTCCTGCGCGACGTGGAGGACCTCGATGAGCTGGTCCTGCGCGTAGCGGCCACGCCGCATCGCCTTGTCGAGCAGGTCGAAACGGTCGTCGCCCGACGGGTGGCCCGACGCCGCGTCGGTCCCCGTGGTCCGCGTGTCAGCTGTCGGCACGATCGTCGACCTCCTGGTGGCCATGTCCCCTGGCGTCGCCAGGCGGGCCGGTCGGGCTCGGGACCCACGGGAGGTGGGACCGGTTCGAGCCTCCTCGGCTGGAACGCCGGTGGCCAGGGCCCGAAGGCCCCGGTCAGCTGTGGCGTGCGTCACGTCTCCTGAGGAAGCCCGACGACCCGGTGCGGTCGCGGTCGGACGAACGTGGACGTGCCGTCAGGTCGGCGGGGGATGCCGAGGCGGCGATCGGCGGGGGATGCCGAGGCGGCGATCGGCTGGACGCGGTGGTTACTCGATCACCTCGGTGTCGGGCTTGAACACCGCCCAGACGAACCAGAACGTGTCGTCGATCGACACCGCCTCGAGCCGCTCGCCTTCGAGTTCGCCGTCGACCGCGCGTCCCGCGAGCGTCCACCCCGAACCGGTCTGCTCGTCGCGGAAGCGCAGGGTCGCGTCGCCCTCGCCCTCCACCTCGTCGACCGGTTCGAAGGTGAGCTGCTGCCCGTCGGCCTCGGGGATGAACGCGGCGGTCTGGCCCACGTCCTCGCCAGCATCGATGGCGCTGGCATCCAGGGCGCTGGCCTGGCCTGGCGCCCACCACAGCGTGACCGGGTGGTCGACGTCGTCGAACTCGACCACGCGGTCCTCGGCCAGCCGGTCGAGCAGGACCGCGGTGCCGTCCCCATCGGGGAAGCCCACGACCCGGGTCATCGCGGGGAACCGCCCGTCGGTCTCGCCCTGGAAGAGGAACGGGTCGTTGTCCTCCGCGTCGTAGCCGGTGTAGGGGTTGACGCCGTAGTCGCGGTTCGCGCCGGTCTCCCGTGAGAGCACGGCGGCGTCCGGGTCGGTCTCGCGGACCTCGCCGAAGCCTTGCAGCGTGCTGGGGATGCGCTCGAGTTGATCGCCGAGGAAGTGCTCGCCGACGATCGCCTCACCGGTGAACTGCGTCCAGAGGTTGCCGTACTGGCGGTCGTACATCACCAGGTTGGAACGCCACAGCCGGCCGCTGGTGCCGAAGTCCAGGACCTCGCCGTCGAGTTCGGCGCTGAACGAGAGCCCGGAGTTGCACAGCGGGCAGTAGGTGACCACGATCGGCTCGCCGTCCAGGGACGTGTTGACGATCTCGTGCCAGGTCAGGATCGCCAGCGGGTAGACCCGGGTCTCCTCGTCGCCGCGCATGACCATGACCGGACTCTCGCCCTCGAGCCACTCCGCGGCGTCATCGAAGCTCTCGTAGACCGGGTCGTCGATCGGCGGGATCCCGTCCGGTGGGGGCCCGCCGCTGACGATCTCGTCGAGATCGATCGTCGACGAGGGCTCCTCGTCCAGCTCCCAGAAGAAGCCTTCGCGGTCGCCGGGCCCCTCGTCCCGCTCGACCGACTCGGGATCGAGGTCGGTCTCGCTGGTGGGGTCGGACGCGTCGGCGGCGTCATCGTCGGTCGCGGCCGGCTCACCCTCGGTGCTGGAGCCACAGGCAGCCAGTACCAGTGCGAGCCCGGCGACCGACAGCGCAACACGGCTCAGGCGGGACACGGCGGCTCCTCGGGTGCCTCGGGTCGGGTGCGGTAGGTCACCGCCCTCACCCGGAGGCAACCCGTGGGCCGCGCCGCCTCATCCATCCCGCCCGCGGATCAGCGGTTCCGCAGCCACCAGATCAGCCCGGCGATCGCGGCGGCGACGGCCACCAGCGGCGCGATGCGCTTGAGCGTCGCTGCCCCGGCCATGTCGAGCATGTCCAACGCATCGTCCTCGCGCCCAGGCTGCGGCTCGATCTGGCGTGGGCCGGACGGAGCGGCTGGCGCCTCGGTCGTATCACCAGCCGCACGTTGCGGCGTCGCCGCTGGCGCGTCGTCGGCGGCGTCGCTCGCGGCCGCATCGCCACTGGTGGTGGCGCTCGCCGCCGCGTCGGTCTTGAGCTGGTCGTCGGCCTCCAGCATCTCGCGCAGCCGATCGGCGAACGTGTCGATGATGCGGGTGCCGACCTCGGCCATCACCCCGCGGCCGAACTGGGCCGGCTTGCCGGTGACGTTGAGGTCGGTCACGACGGTGACGGTCGTGCCTTCGTCCTTCTCGACCAGGGACGCGCGCACGTCGGCCGATGCCGTCCCGGTGCCGCGGGTCTCCTTGCCGGAGGCCTCGATGTGGCCGGTCTTGTTGTCGTGGTCGACCTCGGCCAGCCGTGCGGTGCCTCGGTAGGTGACCTGGACCGGTCCGACCTTGACCTTGCACCGGCCGGTGTAGGTGTCGCCATCGACCTCCTCGAGGGTGGCGCCGGGCAGGCACGGAGCGACGCGTTCGAGGTCCGTCAGCGTGGCGAAGGTCGTCTCGATGTCGCTCGGGACGAAGAACTCGTTGGTGAACTCCACGTGTCTGTCTCCCTGGTGTGGCTGGCGGGCCGTCGATCGTGGGCGCAACCGTACGCGCCGCACGGGCCGACCGTGGTGGGCGGCGGTCGGTGACGTCCGTTCGGTGGCAGAGGTAGCCGGTCCCAGGGGTCGTTGCAAGGGCAAGAACCGACCGTTGACGCGGTCAGGTGCGACGGCGCAGGATGGGAGCGGGAGTACACCGGGCGACGCCGGGTGTGGTCGCCGCTGGCCCGACCCGGTCGCCAGCGGCCATCGAAGGGAGAGACGCGTGCAGGTTCCGGACGTGTTCGAGTACGAGCGGGCGAGCAGCGTCGACGACGCGATCGCGCTGCTGGAGAAGCACGGTGATGAGGCACGGCTGATCGCTGGGGGCCACAGCCTCCTGCCGATGATGAAGCTGCGGCTGGCCGTCCCGGAGGTTCTGATCGACATCAACGACCTCGAAGGGCTCGACCACATCCGGATCGACGGCGACGAGATCGCTATCGGGGCGATGGTCCGGCACGCGGCGTTGCTGGAGTCGGCGCTGCTCGCGGAGCACTACCCGATCTTCGCGGACGCGGAGCGGGTCATCGCCGATCCGCTCGTGCGCAACCGGGGCACCATCGGGGGGTCGTTCTGCCAGGGCGACCCGGCCGAGGACCTCGCCTCGGTGGGCACCGCGCTGCGCGGCAGCGCGGTGATCCGTTCCTCCGCAGGTGAGCGGACGGTGCCGATCCGCGAGTTCCACCAGGGGCCGTACGAGACCGCGGTCGGGGATGCGGAGATGCTGGTCGAACTCCGGTTCCCGATCCGCACCCACATCGGGAGCGCGTACGCGAAGGTCGAGCGGCGGGTCGGTGACTGGGCGGTCGCGGCCGCAGGGGCGTTCGTCCAGTTGGATGGCGACCAGATCGCGGACGTCGGCATCGGGCTGACGGCGGTCGGAGCGGATGGCTTCACCTGTCCCGAAGCGGAGGACCTGCTGCGTGGGGGACCGGCGACGCCGGAGCGGTTCGCCGATGCCGCGCAGCTGTGCCACGACCTGTGTGCTCCCGTCACCGATCAGCGCGGCCCCGAGGACTACAAGCGGCACCTGGCCCGGGAACTGACCCGGCGCGTGCTCCACCGAGCGACCGCCCGCGCCCGCGGGGAGGAGAGCTGATGCAGGTCACGATGACGGTCAACGGCGACGAGGTCACCCGCGATGTCGAACCGCGGATGCTGCTCGTGCACTTCATCCGCGACGAACTGGGGCTGACCGGGACCCACTGGGGATGCGACACCTCCAACTGCGGCACCTGCACGCTCTGGGTCGACGGTGAGGCGGTCAAGAGCTGCACCGTGCTGGCGGCCATGGCCGGTGGTCGCGACGTCCACACCGTCGAAGGCGTCGCGCAGAACGGCGAACTCGACGCCGTCCAGCAGGGGTTCCTCGAGGAGCACGGTCTGCAGTGCGGGTTCTGTACACCCGGGATGATCATGACCGCCAAGTGGCTGCTCGAACGCGATCCCGACCCCGATGAGGGCACGATCCGCGAGGCCATCTCCGGCAACCTCTGCCGCTGTACCGGCTACGAGAACATCGTCCGGGCGGTGCGGTGGGCCGCGGAGCACCCGGCCGGTGCGGACGAGGAGGTGTCGGCATGACCACGACCGAGGTCCCTACCAGTGCCGAGGGCAACCCCATCGGCTTCGGCCGGATGCACCGCAAGGAGGACGCGCGGTTCCTGCGTGGCCAGGGCACCTACGTCGACGACGTCACGCTGCCCGGCATGCTGCACGGTGCGATCCTGCGCAGCCCGTTCGCGCACGCCCGGATCGTCAACATCGACACCAGCGCGGCGGAGGCCCACCCTCGGGTACGGGCGGTGATCACCGGGGAGACCCTGGAGGGGCTCGGGCTGGCGTGGATGCCCACGCTCTCGCAGGACACCCAGTCGGTGCTCGCCACCGACAAGGTCCGCTTCCAGGGCGCGGAGGTCGCGTTCGTCGTGGCCGACGACCGCTACGCGGCACGGGACGCGCTGGAGTTGATCGACGTCGACTACGAGCCGCTGGACGCCGTCGTCGACGCGAAGAAGGCGCTCGATCCCGACGCCCCGGTGATCCGTGACGACCTGGAGGGGCGTGAGGACAACAAGATCTACGACTGGGAGGCCGGTGACGCTGAGCACTGTGCGGAGGTGTTCGACCAGGCCGACGTCGTCGTCACCCAGGAGATGCTCTACCCGCGCGTCCATCCGGCGCCCATGGAGACCTGCGGTTCGGTCGCCAGCATGGATCCGGTCAGCGGCAAACTGACGATCTGGACGACCACCCAGGCGCCGCACGCCCACCGGACCCTCTACGCGCTGGTCGCGGGCCTGCCCGAGCACAAGATCCAGGTCATCTCCCCGGACATCGGTGGTGGGTTCGGCAACAAGGTCGGCATCTACCCCGGCTACGTGTGTTCGATCGTCGGGTCGATCGTCACCGGCAAGCCGGTGAAGTGGATGGAGGACCGGGCCGAGAACCTGATGTCGACCTCCTTCGCTCGCGACTACCACATGACCGGCTCGATCGCGGCCACCAAGGACGGCACGATCCAGGGGCTCAAGGTCGACGTGCTGGCGGACCATGGCGCGTTCAACGGGGTGGCGCAGCCGACCAAGTTCCCGGCGGGGTTCTTCCACATCTTCACCGGCTCGTACGACTACGACGCCGCGCACTGCAACGTCCGGGCCGTCTACACCAACAAGGCACCCGGCGGCGTCGCCTACGCCTGCTCGTTCCGCGTCACCGAGGCGGTCTACCTCGTCGAACGGATGGTGGACTGCCTCGCCGACGAGCTGGGCATGGACCCCGCCGAGCTGCGCATGAAGAACCTGCTCAGACCCGAGCAGTTCCCCTACACCACCCCGACCGGCTGGGAGTACGACTCCGGTGACTACCCACGGGCGCTGAAGGAAGCCATGCGGCTGGCTGGCTACGACGAGCTGCGTGCCGAACAGGCTGAGCGGCGTCGTGCCTTCGAGGCCGGCGAGACCAACCAACTCATGGGTATCGGCCTGTCGTTCTTCACCGAAGGGGTCGGTGCCGGTCCCCGCAAGCACATGGACATCCTCGGGTTGGGGATGGCCGACGGGTGCGAGCTGCGGATCCATCCGACCGGCAAGGCGGTTATCCGGCTCAGCGTGCAGAGCCAAGGGCAGGGTCACGAGACCACGTTCGCCCAGATCGTCGCCCAGGAGCTGGGGATCCCGCCGGAGGACATCGACGTCGTCCACGGCGACACCGACAACACCCCGTTCGGGCTGGGCACCTACGGGTCGCGCTCGACACCGGTGTCGGGAGCAGCGGCGGCGGTCGTCTCGCGTCGGGTCAAGGACAAGTCCCGCATCATCGCGGCGGCGGCGCTGGAGTGCTCGCCGGACGATCTGGAGTGGGAGCACGGCCGTTGGTTCGTCAAGGGTGACCCTGACAACGGGAAGACGATCCAGGAGATCGCGTTCGCCTCGCACGGCAACCTGGAGCTACCCGAAGGCGTCGAAGGCCACCTGGATGCCACGGCCGTGTACGACCCGCCGGAGCTGACCTACCCGTTCGGGGCCTACATCTGCGTCACCGACGTGGATGCCGGGACCGGCGAGGTGAAGGTCCGTCGGTTCATCGCCGTCGACGACTGCGGGCCCCGGATCAACCCGATGATCGTCGAGGGGCAGATCCACGGCGGACTGGCCGACGGGGTCGGGATGGCGCTGATGGAGGTCATCGCCTTCGACCCGGAAGGCAACAACCTCGGTGGGTCGTTCATGGACTACCTGCTGCCCACGTCGATGGAATGCCCGAGCTGGGAGACGGGGGAGACCGTCACGCCGTCGCCGCACCATCCGCTCGGGGTCAAGGGGGTCGGCGAGTCCGCCACCGTCGGCTCACCGGCCGCGGTGGTCAACGCCGTCCTGGACGCGCTGCAGATCCGAAGCGCCGACATGCCGCTGACCCCGGCCGTGGTGTGGCGGGCGATGCAGGGATCCCCGCTGCGCAACGACCTGGCGATCGAGTGAACGTGATGGCCACCTCGACCACCTCCTCCGCCGCCGGGCGCAGCGCGGAGCTGCGCGATGCCCGTGTGCCGTTCGTGCACGCCCGCGTCGTTCTGGCAGAACGCCCGACCTCGTCCAAGCCGGGCGATGACGCGCTGATCCACGCCGACGGCACGATCGAGGGGTTCGTCGGCGGGACCTGTGCGGAGGCGACCGTGCGCGAGCAGTCGCTGCGGGTCCTGCAGGACGGCGACTCGGTGCTGCTCCGGATCACCCCGGAACCCGAGGAGGAGCAGCCCGGCAAGGTCGTGGTGCACAACCACTGCCTGTCCGGCGGCACGATGGAGATCTTCCTCGAGCCGGAGATCCCCACCCCACTGGTGGTGGTCGTCGGTGAGGCGCCGATCGCGAAGGCGCTCCACGAGCTCGGTGCGGCGCTCGGCTACGAGTTGCAACCCCACGAGGGCGAGCTGCCCGCCGACGTCTCCGCGGTAGTCATCGCTTCGCATGGCCGCGACGAGGAGCCGGCGTTGCGGGCGGCGCTCGACGTCGGTGCCGGCTACATCGGCCTGGTCGCCAGCCCGCGACGTGGCACCGCCGTCCTCGACCGCCTCGACCTCGATGCCGACCAGCGTGCACGTATCGACACCCCCGCGGGGTTGGACCTCGGGGCTCGAACCCCCCACGAGGTCGCACTGTCGATCCTGGCCAGCATCGTCGAGCGGCGCCCGCGTCCCGCCGCGCCGTCCGGTGACCCCCAGGCGGGGACACGGACCCGAGCGGCGAAGGTCGGGGCCGGTAGCGCCACCGACCCGATCTGCGGGATGTCGGTGGCGACCGTGGAGAGCTCGCTCCACCTGGAGCACGACGGTCAGCTGGTGTGGTTCTGCGGTCCGGGCTGCCACCAGGCGTTCGCGGCCGACCCGGCCGCCTACCTCCCGTGAGCGAGCTCGCTGACCACGTGGACTCCGTCGAGGCACTGGGGGACCAGCTGGCGGCGACCGGCTACCTGGCGGACCCGGGCCTGTCGACCGCACTGTTCTGCGCCGTCCGCCTGCCGCAGCCGGTGCTGCTCGAGGGTGAGGCCGGCGTCGGCAAGACCGAGGCCGCCAAGGCGCTCGCGACCGTGCTCGACACCCCGCTGATCCGGCTGCAGTGCTACGAGGGCATCGACGCCGCCGAGGCGCTGTACGAGTGGAACTACCAACGCCAGCTGCTCAGCATCCGGCTCGCCGAGGCGGCGGGGGACCGGTTGGAGGAGCGGGAGCTGTTCGGCGAGGAGTACCTCGTCGGTCGGCCGTTGCTGGACGCGATCCGCCACCCGGGCCCGCGCCCGGCCGTGCTGCTGATCGACGAGGTGGACCGCGCCGACGACGAGTTCGAGGCGTTCCTCTTCGAGCTGCTGGCCGAGGCCAGCGTCACGATCCCCGAACTCGGCACGATCCGGGCCGAGCACCCGCCCGTCGTGGTGCTGACCTCCAACCGCACCCGCGACCTGCACGACGCGCTCAAACGCCGCTGCCTCTACCACTGGATCGACCACCCGGACCTCGACCGGGTCGTGCAGATTGTCCGTCGGCGGGTACCAGCCAGCCGCGAGCCGGTGGTGCGGCAGGTCGCGACAGCGGTCGGGCGGCTGCGCAGCCTGGACCTGCAGAAGCCGCCGGGGGTGGCCGAGGCGATCAACTGGACCGCAGCCCTCGAGCTACTGGGGGTGGCGGAACTGGACGAGGCGGCCACGACCGCCACGCTCGGGTCGGTGCTCAAGTACCGCGAGGACGTCGAGGTGGCGATCGATCGCGGCGTGAGCTGGGTCGCGGGTCGGGCGTGAACGCGGGTGGCGGGTCGGGCGTGCGCCGGTTGGTAGCTCGGACGTGAGCACGGACCTAGCGGAGGTCGTCGGCCGCTTCGGACAGCTCCTGCGGGCCGCCGGTGTCCCCGTCACGGCGGAGCGGACCGGGCGGTTCGCCGCGGCCATCGACGCGGTACGACCGACGACGACCGAGCGGCTGTACTGGACCGCCCGGGTCACGTTGCTCGACGATCGGGCGCAGATCGCGACCTTCGACCGCGTGTTCGCCCAGGTGTTCGGGGGGATGGTGGACGTCGCGGACGTCCGTGGTGACGCGTCGCCACCGCCACCGGCGACCGCCCGTCCGGGGGAACCGCGGATGCCGTCGTCGCACGACCGCGGCGGTATCCCGGCAGCGACGCCGAGCCCGGTCCCGGGGGAGGGCGACGGCCGCGCCGACGATGAGGCGCAGGAGACGGTGCTCGCGGCGGTGAGCGCGCAGGAGCGGTTGCGCCACAAAGACTTCGCTGCGATGAGCCCGGAGGAACTGGTTCGGCTGCGTGAACTGTTCGCGCAGCTGGCCGTCGCGCCACCACCGCGTCGGTCACGACGGCACCGGGTCGATCGTCGCGGCCGACGCGTCGATCTGCGCGCCACCCTGGCACGGGCGCATCGCACCGCCGGTGATCCCGTCCGTCCGATCCGACGCCGGCAGCGCACCCGTCCGCGACGGTTGGTGCTGCTGTGCGACATCTCCGGGTCCATGGAGCCGTACGCCCGTGCGTACCTCCAGCTGCTCCACTCAGCGGTCGGTGGGGCTCGCGCGGAAGCGTTCGTGTTCGCCACGCAGCTCACCCGGGTGACCCGCAGCTTGGCGGTGCGCCAGGCGGATGCGGCGTTGCGGCGCGCGGGGGCAGCCGCGCCGGACTGGTCGGGTGGTACCCGCATCGGCGAAGCGCTCCAACGGTTCAACGACGACTACGGCCGACGCGGTCTGGCCCGAGGCGCGGTCGTGGTGATCGTCTCCGACGGGTGGGAACGCGACGATCCGGCGTTGCTGGCACGGGAGATGGAACGGCTCGGCCGGTTGGCCTACCGGGTGGTGTGGGTGAACCCTCGGCGTGCGAGCCCACGCTACGAGCCGTTGGTCGGCGGGATGGCGGCGGCGCTACCGCACGTGGATGCGTTCGTCAGCGGCCACTCGCCGGCAGCGATCGACGAGGTCCTGGCGGCGATCGCGGGGCAGCGGTGACCGGGCCCCCGCCCTCGACCACGAGCGCACCCCGTACGCTGCGCGCCATGCCGTCCTCCGCGTTGGTCCACGACCCGACCCGGTCCACCGCGCAAACGGACCGGTCCGAGCCGGAGGACGTGCTCGAGGCGCTGTGCGGCCTCGTCGAGCAGGGCGAGGTGCTCGTGCTCACCGGCGCTGGGATCTCGACCGGGTCCGGGATCCCCGACTACCGCGACACGGAGGGACGG
>SKNP01000011.1 GCA_007120485.1 Nitriliruptoraceae bacterium | reverse complement strand
TCAGCCGCGGCTCGACCGGTGTGTCGCACCGCGAGCAGTGCCCGACCGAGTGCTGGTGGGTCCCGACCCCGACGAGCAGGCCGGCGGCGTCGAGCGCCACCTTGACCTCGCGGCGTGCATCGAACCGGTCGAGGGCGGCGAACCGCTCACCCACCACCTCGGTGGTGATGGCGTGGTCGTCGAAGATGTCGATGACGTCGAGGTCGTGGCGCAGCCCGATCTCGTGGTCGTTCGGGTCGTGCGCGGGCGTGATCTTCACCGCGCCGGACCCGAACTCCGGATCGACGTAGTCGTCGGCGATGACCTGGAACGTGCGATCCTGGAACGGGTGGCGCACCTCGCGACCGACGGTGTCGCGGTAACGCTCGTCATCCGGGTGCACCGCGATGGCGGTGTCACCCAACATCGTCTCCGCCCGGGTGGTGGCGACCTGGACACCGCCGGGTGAGCCGTCCGCCCACGGGTAGGTGAACTCGACCAGCTCGCCGTCGACGTCGGCGTGCTCCACCTCGATGTCCGACAGCGCGGTCTGGCAACGCGGGCACCAGTTGATCAACCGGTTGCCGCGGTAGATCAGCCCCTGCTCGTAGAGCGAGACGAACACCTCGCGCACGGCGTTGGAGCGGGGGCCGTCGAAGGTGAAGACCTCACGCTCCCAGTCGGCGGAGGCGCCGAGCTTGCGAAGCTGGCGCAGGATCGTCCCGCCGGACTCCTCCTTGAACGCCCACACGCGGTCGAGGAAGGCCTCGCGGCCGAGCTCGTGCCGGTCGGTGCCTTCCGCGGCCAGCTGCTTCTCCACCACGTTCTGCGTGGCGATGCCCGCGTGGTCGGTCCCGGGGATCCAGACCGCGTTCTTGCCGAGCATGCGCTCGCGCCGGATGATGACGTCCTGGATCGTGTTGTCCAGCGCGTGACCGACGTGCAGCGACCCGGTGACGTTCGGCGGCGGGATGACGATGGAGAACGGCTCGCCGTCGTCGTCGGGGTCGGCGTGGAACAGTCCGGCGGCCTCCCAGCCCGCGTACAGGTCAGGTTCGACCGTCGCGGGGTCGTAGGCCTTCGGCAGGTCGCTCATCGTCAGGTCCAACGCGGTCGCAGGGCCAGGTCGCGCCGAGCGTAGCCAGCGGGCGGACCGCCCCGGCGCCCGGGGTCAGGCAGGTCGGGGCTCACGTGTCCTCGGGAGAGGTCCCCTGCCACACCGCATCGAACGCCCCCACGTCCTCGACCCACACGCGGGGTTCGTCCGAACCTTGACCGGTGTCCTGGACCAGGATGAACAGCAGACGGTCGGCGTTGTCGATGACGGCGACACCGTGCCGATCGGGGGCGTACTCGCCCCACCGCAGGTCGTAGGAAGGCCGAGCCCGGAGGTTGGCGACCTGGACGTCCGACGTACGACGGTCCTCGATGCGCAGCACGTCGTCATCATCGAGGTGGCGGGCGACGACCTCGTCCCCGGAGCCGCGCGCGACCGACTCGTCGAGCGGCTCGGTCTCGCGAGCGCCGGTATCCGGGTCGATGATCACCAGGTCCGTGCCATCGGCCACGAACTCCTGGACGAGCACACCTCGCTCGTCCCACCCGACCACGCTCCCACGGACCTCGCAGGTCAGCTCCGAGGAGCTGCCATCCGGACGGGCGACGTGCACGCAGGTCTCCTGATCGCCATCGTCGGTCCACGCGACGCCGGCCTCGGGGACGAACTCGCTGCCGGGTTCGAGGGGTGCGAGCTGGGGTGGTCGCTCCACGCCCCACAGCACGACGGCGCCGACGGTCAACACGACCACCAGCGCGGCCGCGATGAGCGACCCACGCGGCGTCGAGCCGGCCGCCAGGGGCCGGCTCACCGGGGAGGCGGGCGGCGGCGTTCGGTCGCTCATGGGCGGGGCTCCGGTGTCGGGTCGGCCGCTGGCGGCGCCGTCGCTCCAGGTCCCGGAAGTTCGTGGCGCGCCCGACCCAGGCCGATCGCCAACAGGACCAACAGCAGGCCGATCACCAGGAGCGTGGCCGGTGCACCGATCTGGTCGCCGAACAGCTCGAAGGTCAGCTGCGGCACCATCACGAACAGCCCGAGGCTGCCGACGACCAGCGCCAGGGTCCGGCCGTCGACGATCGCCAGCGCCACCAGCCCGGCACCCGTGAGGATGCCGAGGCTCAGCAGCGCGACCGGCGCATCGAAGGTGCCGACCTGCACGGCGATCAAGGCCGCGGCGCCGCCGAGGGCGATGGCGACCCCGGTCGGCCGGATGAGCCCCCCGCGGCCGAGCAGGGCCCAGGCCACGGCGACCGACCAGGCCAGCAGGGAGAACCAGGCTTGATCGGGTTCGAGCCGAGGCAGCGACAGCGCGCCGACCGCCACGGTGACCACCGACGCGAGGCCGATCAGTTGGAGGGCGATACCCGGACGACGCAACAGCGCAGGCAGGGTCACCGCCGCGGAGGTGATCCCCACCGCGAGCAGGATCCCCGCCTGATCGAGGTCAACGACGTCAGCGGCCACGATCCCCGCGAACCAGCCGGCGCTCACCCCCGCGGCGGCGAGCAGGACGCCGCCCAGGCGCTGGGTGGCCGCGGTTCCACCTCGTGACGCGACGATGCCTGCTCCACCCGCGACGACGGTCAACAGGCCCACGAGCGCGAGCTGCCCCGCGAGCGTGAACCGCGACCAGGCGTCAGCGGTGAACACAGCGACGGCGCCGACCGCGAGCGCCGCACCGACGTAGCCGATGGCCTCGACGAGGCTGCTGCGCCGGTCACCGGTGCCCTGCGACCGCTCGTGCTCGGCGATGGCCGCGACCTGGTCGTCGTCGAGGAGGCCGGCATCGCGCCAGCGTTCGAGGTCGTCCTGCAACGCCACGGCCCCTCCGATCACGACGGGTCACTCGACGGGCGGGTGGTTCACGGGCGCGATGCGATGAGCCTGCCGCTCGGACATCATCCGGCCAAGCCGCACGGACCGACCTTCGACCCCGTCCTCGGTTCGCCCGCGGCCCGAGAGCGTGGGCACCTGCGAACACCTCCGTGCGGATCTGCACACGCATCGCTGGTTGCCTGGCGGCAGCGGCGGGTCGAGGCGGGGACGGAGCGCGGGTCAGGTCGTCGAGGGACGGACGACCGAGCCAGGGTCGGTGTTGGCGCCACACACCAGGATGCCGACCCGTTCGTCGGGGGCCGGGACGTAGCAGCCCGAGGTGAGCGCAGCGAGCGCCACCGCCCCGGCCGGTTCCGCGACGATCCGCGCGGCCCGCCACAGTCGCGCCTGGGCGTCGGTCACGTCCGCGTCCTCCACCAGGAGGGTCGTGGCCAGGGACCCGCGGATCGCCCAGGCGTGCTCGCCGATGCGGGCCGCGCCGAGCGCGGACGCCGCGACACCGGACACCTCGACGTCCACCGGCTCGCCTGCGGCCAGAGCGGCGTGGAGCGTCGGGGTGCCGGTCGTCTCGACCGCGACGATGCGCGCTCGGTCGTCCGCCGCCGCCACCGCACCCGCCAGCAGCCCGCCCCCGCCGCAGGCCACCAGGACGGTGTCGACCCCAACCTCCTCGAGCAGTTCCCGCGTCGCCGTGCCCTGCCCCGCGACGACCGGCGGCTGGTCGTAGGCGTGCGCGAGGAGCGCTCCGCCCTCGGCGACCCGACGGCGCGCCTCCTGCGCCGCGGCCGCGTAGTAGCCGTCGACGACCACCACCTCGGCGCCCAGGGCGCGGATCGGGTCGATCTTCTCCGCCGGCGAGGTGGCGGGTACCACGATCGTCGCGCGGTGGCCGAGCCGGCGGGCGGCCCAGGCGATCGCCAACCCGAAGTTCCCACCGGACGCCGCGACGACGCCGGCATCGGGCACGTCCCACGCCGTCAGCAACGAGACCGCGCCGCGCGCCTTGAACGAACCGGTGGGTTGCAGCACGTCCAGCTTGGCCTGCATCGCCGGACCGTCCGCAAGCCCGAGGTCGGTGGGGTCGATCGCCAGTACCGGGGTCCGTCGCACGTGTCCGCGGATGCGGGCGTGGGCGGCGTCCACGTCGGCAGCGGTGACGGGCTCCATGCGCGTGAACGCTACCCGCGCAAACCCGCAGCCGGCGCACGGCCAACGGACCGTCACGCCACGCCCGGTGGACGAGCCGTCAGACCACGCCCGGTGGACGGGTCGTCAGGCCACGCCCGGTGGACGGACGGTCATGCCGAGCGCTCCTGAGGTTCGTCGACCTCACGCAGCTTGGAGTGCGGCACGAGCGTCGGGTTGGTGCGCTCGCGGACGGTCTCCGCGGTGATCACGCAGCGGCCGACGTCGTCACGGGAGGGCAGCTCGTACATCGTGT
>SKNP01000008.1 GCA_007120485.1 Nitriliruptoraceae bacterium | reverse complement strand
GTCGCTGCCGGCTCGCCATCCGAGCGGGTCAGTCGCGGGTGCCGCCGGCGCGCTCCATCCGGGAGGTGATCGCGCGGTACACCGGTGTCGCGACGTGCCGCAGCACCACCAGGGCCCGGTAAAACGACGGCACGGTGCGTTCGGTGCGGCCGGAGCGGATGACCTCGTGGACGGCGCGGGCGACGTCCTCCGGCCGTCCGATGATCCGTCGCGCGGGGGTGCGCTTGACCTGGGACTGTGGGAACCCCTCGGTCTCGATGAAGCCGGGGTTGAGCTGGCAGACGGTGATCCCGCGTGAGGCCCACGACAGCCCGACGGCTTCGCTGAACCCCACCAGCGCGAACTTGCTGGCCGCGTACCCGGCGGGGCCGACGCCGAGCTTGCCGGCCACCGACCCGATGTTGACCACCCGGGACGGAGCGCTCGCCTCGAGGAGGCTGGCGAAGGCCGCCATGCAACGGATCGGGCCAGCGGTGTTGACGTCCAGGGTGTGCAGGGCGTCGTCCAGGTCGTCGCGGCCCCGGAAGGCGTCACCGCCGACCCCGGCGTTGTTCACCAGGACGTGGCAGGCACCGAACTCCCGACGGACCCGGTCGGCGAGCGCATCGACCTCATCGGTGTCGGTGACGTCGGCGACATGGGCGACGATGCTCGGGTGCTCGGCGGCGAGCGCCGTCAGTCGCGGCTCACGGCGTGCGACCGCGACCACGGTCATACCGAGCGCAGCCAGCCGTCGGGCGGTCGCTTCCCCGATACCGCTGGACGCCCCGGTGACCACCGCGACCTTGTCCGCTGGGTCCCAGGTCACCGGTCCACTCCGTTCGCTCGTCGGGGTGTTCGTCCGTCCGTCGGCCGCAGGCTACGGGCCACCGGCGGCCGCTGCGCGCCGACCGCCCCGACCCTCGACGTGCTAGCGACGCGCGTTAGCGTGCGCCCCGTGTCCACGGCCGCGCCATCGCTGTTCAGCCGCGAGTTCAAGCTCGTGGTCCTCGGAACGTGGCTGTTCTTCGCCTCGTTCGGTGCGTCACTGCCGGTCCTCCCACGGTTCGTGGTCGACGAGCTCGGTGGTGGCGACATGGCCGTCGGGTTCGTCTTCGCCGTCTACGCCTTCGCGGCCGTCGCCGTCCGCCCCTGGATCGGACGGATCGGGGACCGGTCCGGTCGACGCATCCTCGTGCTCGGTGGGGCGCTGCTGACCGCCGTCGCGTTGCTCGGCCACCTCGGCGCCACCTCGGTGGCCCTGCTGACGGTCGTACGGATGCTCGCTGGAGCCGGGCAGGCGGCGGTCGTGGTGGGCTTCAGCACGATGGCGTTGGACCTGGCCGCCAGCGAACGGCACGGGGAGGCCTCCAGCTACGTGATGGTGGCGGTGCAGTTGGGGATGGGGCTCGGTCCGTTGCTCGGCGAGCTGCTGCTGAGCGCGGGGTCCTACCCGGCGGTCTGGCTGACGACGGCGGTCGGCTCGGCGGTCGCCGCGGTGATCGCCCTCCGGCTACCGAAGGACATCCGCTCGGACTCGCTGCGCTCGCGTGGGTTGTTCCATCCGGCCGCCTGGCGGCCGGGGATCGTGCTCGGGCTGGGCGTCCTCGGGTTCATCGGGTTCCTCGCGTTCATCCCGCTCTACGCCGCGGAGTTGGGCGTCACCCGGGTCGCGCCGCTGTTCCTGCTGGGGTCGGGGACCATCGCGGTGGTGCGGATCTTCGGTGCCAAGTTGCCGGACCGCTTGGGAGCGGTGCCCGGTGCCACCGTCGCGCTCGGGTTCCTGGCGGTCGGCTCGGTGGCGATCGGCCTGGCCAACGGCGCGGTCGTCCTGGCCCTCGGCACGGTGGTGATGGCCACCGGAGTGGCCATCCTCGCGCCCTCGATGGTGCTCGCCGCGGTCCGTGGGGTGCCCAGCGACGAACGAGCGCGGGTGATGGCCACGATCACCATGTTCCTGGACATCGCCTCGGCGGCAGGGCCCGCCCTGCTCGGGGTCGCGGCGGCCTCGACCGGCTACGGCCCCACCTTCCTGGCGGCCGGTGGTGCGGCCGCGCTGTCGCTGCTGCTGCTCCGCCGGTGGCTGGCACCCCGGCTGGCGGCCCCGTCCGTGTCGGGCTGAGCCGCCATGGCGATCCTCGTCGACCACGCGATCTGGCCCCACCGCGGCCGGCGGTGGGCCCACCTGGTCAGCGACCGGTCCCACGAGGAGCTCCACGCGTTCGCTGCCCGGCTCGGGTTGCGCCGCGAGTACTTCCAGGGTGATCACTACGACGTCCCGACCGAGGTCCGTGCGGCCGCGATCGCGCTCGGAGCGGAGGCGGTCAGCTCCGCCGACCTGGTCCGTCGTTTGCGTGCCGCCGGGCTGCGGGAACGGTCCCGGATCGGGCGCCTCCCCGGCGAACACGCCACCTCGACGACCGATCAGACATCATCGGTCGTGCGGACCCAGGGCCGCCACCACGAGCGGTAGTCGTCGAAGTCGAACCGCTCCAGGAAGGTGGTCATCGCCCGGTAGCCGTCGGCGAACAGGTCGTGATCGCCTTCCACATCGAGGTCGAGCGCGCGCACGTCCGAGACGTTGATGCGGACCGTCCGGCGCTCGTCGCGTTCGGTGTGCGGTTCGAGTTGGTCGTTGGACTCCAGCAGGGCGTCGACCATCATCTTGGCCAGGGTCAGCCCGCCGTCGGGGATGTCGCGCTGCGGTTCCGGCCGGGACAGCAAACGGATACCGAAGGTCGGCCAGCGGGGCGGGTCGGCGTCGGGCCGGTCGAGGACCGACACCGGGAAGCCGGAGGTCAGCCCGCCGTCGATCAGCAGGCCCTGCCGACCGGTGTCACGGTTGCCGATGCGCACCGGGTCGTAGACGAAGGGGATCGACATCGAGGCGCGGATCGCCTCCGCGACCGATTGTGCGTCCGGGTCGAGGTCGTAGCGGTGGTAGTCCCAAGGCAGCCGGACCACGCGACGTTGGAGCACGTCCAGGCAACGCACGACCAACCGGTAGCGGCGTTGCGGCGGAACGTCGTCGCCGGCGACGCGAAGGTCACCGAAGGTCTCGACCCCCTGTTCGGCCAGGATCGCGTGGATCCAGTGCAGCGGGGTGGCCGCATCGTCGGACCATCGTTGCACCAGCCGTCCGACCACACGGCGGGAGCCGAGGCGTCCCACCACGTCGGAGAGCGCGAAGCGGGTGAAATCCAGCTCCTCGAACAGCCCACGCAACGTCGTGGCCGGGACGCCGGCGATCGCGAACGCGCCCGTGACGGCGCCGGCGGACGCACCGGCCGCGCGCATGACCTCGAAGTCGGCGTCCTCGAGCGCGGTCAGCCCACCGATGTGTGCCCACCCGCGGACACCGCCGCCACCCAGGACCAGGTCGCAGCGGCGTTGGCCATCCGGTGTCGGGGGAGCCTCGGCGGGCTCGTGCGCTGGGCCCTCCGGGGGATCCCCGACGGCGTCGCGCGGATCGGTCATGGTCGGCGTGCCTCCTCGGCCAGGTCGGGACCCGTGTCGCCTCGCCCGCCGCGTGCGGTCGTGGGTCCCGGACCAGCGGCGATGCGTCCTGGGCCAGCGGTCGTGGGTCCTGGGCCAGCGGTCGTAGGTCCTGGGCCAGCGGTCGTAGGTCCCGGGCCAGCACTCGAGCGTACGTCAGCGCCGGAGGGGCACCCCTGCTGTCCGGACGCGTCCGCGCGGTTCGCCAGCGGTATGTTGGCCGACCGGCGCCGTGCCACGCGGCGACGCCCGACCGTCTCGGTGGGCGGCCGTCTCGGTCGTCCCTGGACGCCGACCCGGTCACCGATCCGCCACGTCCGATCCTGGAGGGCCGGGTGCCGACGATCACCGCACTGCAGGCCGAGCTCGGCCGCGTCGCGTTCACGGTCGTGGTGGTCGGCTCGTTGGCGATCGCGCTCGGTGTGCTCGGGTGGGTCCGCCGTCGAGGAGCGCACCGTACGGCCACGACGGTCGCCGTGGCCGGGCTCGTCGTGATCGTGCTCGGTGTGCTGAGTCTGACGCTGTTCGGGCCGGTGCCGCCCGACGCCGCCCAACGGCAGCTCTACCTCGACCCGGTCGAAGGTGCTCGCGGCTGGACCAAGATCGCCTGGAACCCCGTGATCGACAACATCGCCCTGTTCGTACCGGTCGGTGCCATGGCCGGAGCGGTGTGGTGGCGGCGTTCGATCGTGACGGTGTGGGCCGGGTGCGTGCTCTTCTCGATCGCCATCGAGACCTTCCAGTTCCTGGTCCCGACCGGCCGGGTCGCCAACGCTGCGGACGTGGTCGCCAACGGGGTCGGCGCCGCCATCGGGATCGTGCTGGCCGTCGCCCTGGGTGCGCGGGC